>JBAZKX010000061.1:0-9140 GCA_041650575.1 Desulfobaccales bacterium | reverse complement strand
TTCCGGGCAGCCTGCGAAAGACCCGGCCCCGGTGGCCATCAAGACTCTCCTGGACAACCTCCAGCGGGGCAGCCGCGCCCTGGCCTCCCGCAGGTCACTGCTGATCCTGGCAGAGCTGGCGGCCTCTCGCGCTCTTGGAGTCTATCTGGTGGGGGGATCGGTACGGGAGCTGGCCCGGGGAGGGGAGACACCGGACCTGGATTTGGCGGTCTCAGCCCAGACCCTGGAGCTGGCCCGGGACCTGGCAACGGCTTTGGGCGGCACCTACGTGCTGCTGGATGAGGCCGCGGCAGCCGCCCGGGTGGTCTGGCACGATGAGATCCTGGACCTGGCGGAATTCCGGGCCCCGACCCTGCAAGGAGACCTGCAGGGCCGGGATTTCACCCTCAACGCCCTGGCCGTAGAGTTGAACGCGGTTTTGGGGCGGGCGCCGCTGGAACTCATTGATCCCTTGGGCGGCCTCCCTGATTTAAGCCGGGGCGTGTTGCGCATGGTCGCGCCGGAAAACTTCCGCGCCGATCCCCTGCGTCTCCTCCGGGCCTATCGTTTCGCCGCCACCCACGGCTTTCAGATCACCCCGGAAACCTCAGCGTCCATCCGCAGGACCGTGGCGGAATTCCCCCGGGTGGCGGGGGAACGGGTGCACCAGGAGTTATTCCTGCTCCTCAAGGCCCCGGCAGCCGCTCCGGTGCTCGAGGCCATGGAGGCGGTGGGGCTTTTGGCCCAGGTGTTCCCGGAATTGGAGGACATGAAAGGGGTGGAGCAGAACGGCTTCCACCACCTGGATGTCTTCGGCCATTCCATGGCGGCGGTGGCCGGCCTGGAGGAAGTGCTGGCAGCCCCGGGGGCTTATTTTGGCGAGATGGCGGCAGAGGTGGAGCGCTATGCCCGCACGCATCCCAAAGCGGCGCTCTTGAAGCTGGCCGCCCTGTTTCATGACGCGGGCAAGCCCCGGGTGCGGGATCGCCGCACCGACCCCGACCGTTATACGTTTTATTATCACGAAAAAGTGGGACTGGAGATTTTCAGCCAGGTGGCGGCGCGCCTGCGGTGCAGTCAGGCGGAGACCAAGACGGTCACCACCCTCATCCGGGTGCACATGCGGCCGTTTTTGTTGTTGCCGGCCTTTCGGGAGCGGGAACTGAGCTTTCGGGCCCTGGGCCGGCTGGTGCGGGCGGCGCGGCCGGAGTTGGCGGGGCTTTTTGCGCTGGCCATGGCGGACAGTCTGGCGGGCCAGGGGGAGCTCAAACCCCCGGACTCGGAGGCGGTGCTGGGGGACCTGGCGGATGAGGCCTACCGGTTTCTGAAGGAGCGCCTGGAGCCACAGGAACGATACCCCAAGCTCATCAGCGGCCATGACCTGATCCGCCTGGGTCTGGAACCGGGACCTCGATTCCGGCAACTCCTCAGCGCCGTCGAGGAGGCTCAATGGGAAGGCATGATCCGGACCCGGCAGCAAGCCCTGGAGATGGTCCAGCGGTTGCGCTAGTCAAGGGGCAGGATCATATTTTTTGAATATGGAAGTTTTATGAAAATAATCTTTACATTTTGTCCATTGTGAGATTATTTAAAATAAATTTAATTTAGTTAAATTTAGGAGATAGGTTATGGAGATCATCCCCACGGATGCCATGAGCCGGGATCCCCAAACGGGCACGCTCATCAGGTTGCGCGGACTTTATCCCTCCCTGAAAACCGCCCTGCAGAAGGTGGCCGACGTTATCCTGAAGCAACCGGAGATGGCTATCTACGCCTCGGTGAACGAGGTGGCCGCGGTCGCCCACGTCAGTGAAGCCACCGTGATGCGGTTCTGCCGCATTCTGGGTTTTAAGGGATTCCAGGATTTCAAGATCGCTCTGGCCCGGGAGATGGTGATCCCTTCGCCGCGGTTCCATGAAGAGGTGAGCAGCGAAGGCGATGCGGTCCTGATCAGCAAGGTCTTTCAAACCAACACCGCGGCGCTGCAGGATACCCTGGAGATTTTGGAAATCGACGCCATCCGGGCCGCGGTCCAACTCCTCTTGACCGCCCGCCAAGTCATGGTGATCGGCGTCAGCGGCTCGGGTCCCGCCGTGGCTTACGCCGGCAACCGCTTTCTTCTACTGGGGATCAAGGCCTTCATGTACACCGATTTCTACCTGATGCTGATGGCCGCCTCCCTCCTCTCCCAGGATGACGTAGTGCTGGCCATATCCAACTCGGGAACCACCCGGGAAATCGTGGAAACGGTGCGGCTGGCGCAGGAGAAAGAAGCCAAGGTCATGTGCATCACCAATAATTCGCTGTCGCCCCTGGCCCGCATCTGCGACCCGGCCCTGGTTACCGCGTCCCGGGAGATGAGCCTGCCCGAGGAGGCCGTGGCTTCCCTGGTCTGCCAGATAACGATTCTCGATGTCCTGTCCGCCTCGATATCTCAGAGTCGGGGCAACCAGTCCCAGGAGACCCTGACCAAAATGGAAAGAGCCATGGTCAAAGTGGGCGTGATGCGCGAACCTACCAAATAATCCTGCGGTCGGGATGTCATCGGCCTTATGGCTTTAAGGTCACAGCCGACCAAAAGTCGGGGTCGGAGGGGTCCGGGTCCTGGCTCCAGCCATGGCTTGGGGGCCCCAGCAAACGATGCCTAAGCTCTACCCGGAACCGCGCCCGCAGAAATCTAGTGTTGCCTGCCGGAAATATCCGATAAAATATGCCCATTTGCTAGGGGAGTATCGGAGCGGCGCCTGAAACCCGCCCTATCCCTACGCAGGCCGTAAGCCTGCGCCATCAATCTCTTTCACGGCCAAGCGCCGCCGGTGACGGCTGGTTGGGAGAAAAGCCTGAACCGCCGGGGCTGCCTCAGGATCAATCATGTCAACCGAGCAACAATTAAAGCAGGACATCGTGTGCATCTGCCGGATGCTGCACCGGAAAAATTACCTTGCCGCCACCGACGGCAATGTCAGCGTGCGCCTGGGAGACCGGCTGCTTACCACTCCCAGCGGGGTACACAAGGGACTTATGGAGGTGGAGCAGGTGATCACCGTGGACCTTTCCGGCCGGGTGCTCCTGGGGGAGGGGAAACCCACCTCTGAAATCCTCATGCACCTGTTGGCCTATGAGTTGCGCCCAGATGTTGCGGCCGTGGTGCATGCCCACCTGCCTTACGCCACGGCCTGCACCCTGGCGGGGATCGACTTGTTGGAACCCATTTTGCCGGAAGTGGTTATCACCCTGGGGGGGATTCCCACCGCGCCCTACGCCACCCCCGGCACCGATGAAGTGCCGGAGTCCATCCGGGAATTTATCCGGGAATATGACGCCATCCTCTTATCCCGGCACGGCGCCATGACGGTGGGGCGGGAGGTCCGGGACGCCTACAGCAAAATGGAGAAGCTGGAACACACCGCCCGGGTGGTGCTGGCGGCGCGGCTCCAGGGACCGCTGCCGCCCTTGCCCGCGGCGGAGGTGGAGAAGCTGCGGCGTCTGGCGGCACAGTATAAGGCAGGGGGGTGAGTTACAGGTGAGGGGAAGGCCTGATCAGCAGGCCTGTCCTCAGTAAGGGGGGAAAACCGCTGCTTTCCCCCCTAACGCAGCCCAATTCCGGTCAGAGACTTCCGCCGATCAATAATACCAGGGGCCCGCTTCCCCCCATTCTCCCCAGTCCATGGCCGCGGCTTCATTCATTTCGGCCGCGGCAGCCTGCATAGCAGCCATCTGGTATTGGGCCGCGAGCTGCTGGTAGGTCTGGTATTGCTGCTGGTTGCCGGCATAGAGGCAGCCGCAGCCGGTGGCGTCGGCGTACACGTAGAAAAGCTTGGGTCCTCGGCTGGCCGTGAAAATCTGCTTTTGGGGCAAAGCCTGCAAACGGTCTTTCAGTTTAGGGGTGGTGGGGAAGATCTGTTTAAAGCCCGCCGCAGAGAGCAGCTCTTCCGTGGTTTTGGTCTGTTGGGTTTCCATGCCGGCGCACCCCGTCAGGGCAAAACACCCGATGATGAGCCAGGCTGCGGCTAAGCGCCAAATGGTGGTCTTACGCATATCGTTCCCCTTTGGATGATTTTTCAGGCGGCCTTACGGCCTAAGAGCTGCCTGGGAGACCAGGCTTGTTTGCCGGGCCCGGGCCGCGTTGCCGGAGATCATGGCCGCCTTCCCCGGGGTCATGGTGGCCAAAACTCTCCTCGTTGCACTACGGGCGTGATCGGACGGTCTGTCAGTCGGCGCCCGCCGAGGTTGACGAGCCGGCGGTCCCCTGGGCCGGCGCCGGCTCGTAGCCGTTTATCAAGAGAGCCAGAGCCACGATATTCAGGAAAAGATACTTCAGGATCCGAACGATCTGCCTCATGGGGTCCTCCTTTTATGGCTCAACCTGCCCATCTAAGAGTCTGCGGCGGCTTTCAGGCGCCGCACCGGGCAAACCATAAGAGCGGGGTTGACCTCACATCGCACTGGGAGCGGTGGGCGGAGCTTTCTCCTCCTTGGGGGCCGGCTTGGGAGCCGGGGCCCGGCGGCGCGGCGCCGAGCGGCGCTCACCCAAAGGATTGGGGGACAAATATCGAGGCGGCACCCAGCCGACCGTGTTGCTCTCCCGGATGCGGACCTGGGCCCAGCCGCTGGTCCCGACGCCCAGCATTTCCACCGGGTCATTGAAACTCAAGGTGGTGATGACGTTGTAGTTCGGACTGGGACCGTCCCGCAGTGGCACACTGCTCCTGACATAGTAAGTAGGCATGGGTGCGGTCCTCCGATCGGGACTATAACTGAGCAAGTCGTTGCGTATCCAGCCGATCCCCGCCCGGTCCACCAGGCGCACCCGGGACCAGCCCGTGGTGGTCCGCTCCAGGATTTCCACTTTATCGCCCTGGTAGGCCGTGAGTAACACATCGCATTCAGGAGCCGCACACTCCCGCAGCGGCACCGATGTCGGGACCACGTAATAAACGCCGGAATAAGCCTGGGCCGCGGGGCTGGCCAGCATCAACAGCAACGGAGCCAGCGATACCGGGATCATCAATCTCCAGAGCTTCATGCATCCTCCTCCTCCCCGCCTTTTGCTTCCCCGGGGCTTGGGATTACACCCCTTTTTCAGCCGGTTAAATATAAAAATAAGGACCCTCATGAGAATGTCAATCGGCAATAATTCTGAGGAGATGAATCCGGGGAAGGGCACCTGGACCGCAATCACGGCCAGGAGAGGCAGCGGGAGAAGGTTAAGGCCGGCGCCGCGGCTTTCTCGTTCCCAAGTTCAACTTGGGAACGAGATTTTGAGCAGATTTTGGCCGTTACGAGATTTTGGCCCAAGTTGCGCTTGGGCACATTAATTACTCTTGGAGCTTCCTGGCTAAGCTAGGGGTTCCCTGGCACAGCCACACTTGCCATCAATGGGTTCCCAAGCGCAGCTTGGGAACCAGGATAAACCCGATTTTCTAAGGCTCCAACACCACCTTCAAAGATTCTTTGGCCCCGGCGACAATCTTAAAACCTTGCTGAATCTGGGCCAATGGCAGTATCTGGGTGATGGTGTCTTTGACGTTGATCTTTTTCTCGGCAATAAGAGCCAGGGCGGCGGCCAAATCCGCCGGCGCGGCGCCGTAGGAGGAGGTTACGGTGAGTTCATTGCGCCAAAAATCCGGGACGGGAATGGCGATATCCCGGTTGGGGATGGCGAAGAAGAGAATAATGCCTTTTTTATCGATACTGCGGAACGCCTGCTCGACCGCGGGGTAGGCGCCGGTGCAGACAATGACCCGCTCCGCTTTCAGACAGAGGTCTTGAGCCGCGTGCACCACCACGTCGGCGCCGAACTCCTGGGCTTTCTTGAGGCGATATTCATTCAGATCGGTGGCAATCACCCGGGCCCCGGCCAACTTGGCCAACTGGATGTTCAGGATGCCGGAGATGCCGCAGCCGAGAATCAACACGGTGTGGTGGGCCCGGATATCAATCAGCCCCAGCCCCCTGACCCCGCAGGCCAGGGGTTCGATCATGGTGCCTTCGAGATAGGATACCTGCTCCGGCAGGACATACACCCCGTAATCCACATTAATCTTGGGCACCCGGACGAATTCGCTGTAGCCGCCGGGATCGTAATTGCCTGAATGCAGCGTATCGCAGGCCGTCTGATTGTCTTCCCGGCAATATTTGCAGTCATTGCACGGCACATGGTGGCTGACAAAAACTCTTTGGCCGACGGGGTATCGGTCGGATTTGGATTCCACGATCTCGCCGGCGATCTCATGGCCCAGAATCCGGGGGGCCTTCTTAATGCGATACCACTCCATCACATCAGTACCGCAGATGCCGCTGGCCCGGACCCTGACGAGAATCTCCCCCGGTCCGATCTGCGGCGTGGGCAGTTCTTCCAGGCGGATGTCGTTATTGTGGTAGTATTTGGCGACTAGCATATCCGTTCATGAGTTCAGGGTTCAAGGTTCAAAGTTCAAGTGTTAAATACAGTCTATCCTTTGAAACTTTGAACCTTGAATTGGATTATGCCGCCGCGGCGGCTTTGTTATCTTTGGTCTTCTTGAGGATATCGTGAGCCTGCTTGACGGAGGCGTTGTCATGCACAATGGCGCGCAAGGCCTTGGCCATGGCCACCGGATTAGGGCTCTGCCAGACGTTTCGGCCCAGGTTGATCCCGACCGCGCCCTTGGAGATGCCGTCGTGCACAAATTCCAGCACTTCCAGTTCGGTCTCGCACTTGGGCCCGCCGGCCATGATGACCGGCACCGGACAGCCGTCCACCACTTTATCGAAGTTCTCCTCACACCAATATGTCTTGACCACCCTGGCGCCCAGTTCCGCGGCGATACGGCAGCATAAGGAGAGATAACGCGCCTCGCGTTTTTCCAGTTCGCGCCCGACCGCGGTCACCGCCATCACCGGGATGCCGTAATCCTCGCAGGTATTGACCAACGTGGCCAGATTCTTGAGGGTTTCCTTTTCATAATGACTGCCGATAAAGACCGAGAGCCCCACGGCCGCGGCGTTCACCCGCATAACTTCGGCAATCGAGGTGGTGAGTTCTTCATTGGCCAAATCCTCGCCCACCATGCTGGTACACCCGGAGACTCTGAGTACGATGGGTTTGCTGCGTAGCGGATCGATGGCCGCCCGCAGGACCCCGCGGGTGCAAAAGATCGCATCGACATAAGGCAGCAGCGGCTTTATTGTCTCCCCCGGCCGCTCCAGCTTCCTGGTCGGCCCTTGAAAATAGCCATGATCGATCGGCATAAAAAAACATTTGCCACCCGGCATCAGCTGGCCTAAGCGATTTGCCATTCCCCAATCCATGTAAAAATCTCCTATCACTTGCCCGTCATTAATTTTATTCCATAAACCTATCTTGCCGGATAAGCGAGCCTTAGTAGGATCAAAGGGTTATTTTTCCTGACTCTTACCCTTTACCCCCGGGACCAGCTTCTACCTTCTCCCCCCAGGCGGCAACTGGCGGATGCGCTCGATTTCGGCCATCTCCAGCTCCATAAATTCATCCCGGGGGTAATCCATCCTGAGGGCCCGGGTGACCCGGTGAATGGAGATCATCATGGGGGCGGAATACATGTTTTCCCAGGTGATGTGGACGGTGTCGGTTTCCGCTTCAAAGTGTACCCCGCGCCAGGCTCCGAAGACCTGGTCGAACTCGAGATCGTAAAGCTCTTCCCAAGCCTGGTTCAAGAATTCGACCACCTCGGCTTCATCCAAACGCCGATCCCAATAATACAGCGAATAATCTTTCATGGAAGTTTCCAGTGAGGAGAAAAGATAGGGGCGCCGGCTGGCCGGCGCCCCGGTTTGACGTTAGTTTATCCTACTTTTTCTTCTCTTGGAAGTATTTGCAGTCCTTGGGGGCTGTGAAGGCCCCGGGGCGCGCTTCCTTGAAAATGCCCAGCAGGAAAGGATATTCGATGGCCCGGCAGTGACCGTGGCACGCGATGGACATCTGCGGGTCGAAGGTTTGTTTAAAATTCTTACACTCATCGCACAGAATCGCTGGCATATTAAAAATTCCTCCTAATCTTCGGAAGTTACGCCGCCGCTACCAGGATTTCCCGAATTTCTTCTGGGCGGTGATGCGTTTCCAGCAGCTCCCGTCCAGGTCTTCGGGGGTGAGCTGGGTGCAGGCGACGAGCTTGCCCCGGGCCGACACGGTGCAATTCTTGGGTTTGCCCAGGAAAGTGACATTGGCAAACGGTGGCGGCGAGGTCTTGCCTTCCGCCGAGAGGGGCTTAAGGTCCGGAGTCTCGGCATAGCCGGGCAGGATGAATTCGCTACCCCGGGCCGCTTCCGGCTCCACTACCCTCTGGCCGTTTTCCCACTCTGCATAGTAGAGGACGTCACAACCGGCGCATTTGAAATTGCCGGAATATTCCCAGTAGCTATAGGGATCGAAGAAGTTACGCGCCTTGCACTTCGGGCAATCGTAGAACAACGATACTTTGAATTCAGTCATATCGAGTCATTCCTCCCTTTATGGATAGAGGTTGGCTCCGGTAGGCCGGCAAGGGAACCCGGTCCCACCGCGCTCTAACTTAGATGATTTCCTTGCCTTCAAACTCCCGGATCTGATCCAGGCTGAGGCCGCAGACCCGCTGGTAGATCTCTTCGTTGTCGGAGCCTACCGGACGGTGCACGTGCTTCAAGCGCGGCGGCGTCTCGCTCATCTTATACATGGTCTTCTGGGTGAAGACATCGCCGTAGTAGGGGTCGTCGTACCAGCCCAGGGAGCCCCGCTCCAGGTAATGCTCGCAATTGGCCGCCTCCAAAACGGTGAGCAGCGGCTGAGAAATGATGCCGGCAGAGGTGAATACCCGGGCCGCTTCTTCCTTGGTCTTGTCCTTCAGGAACTCCTCGATGGCCGGATAGATCTCTTCCTGAGCCTTGGCTTCCACCCGGTCATCATGGGCGGCGTACTTTTTGCCCAGGTCAGGCCGGCCGATGAGGTTCATCAGTTTGCCAAAATCTTCGTCCGTGTAGGCCTGGACGCAGATGTAGCCCTCTTCCTTCTCCGCCGGATGGTCCGAATGGGGGTAGGAAGACAGGCCGCAGGCGCAGATGCCGTTGACGCAGATTTCAGTGTCCCAGTTGCCCCAACGCATGCGGACGATGCCGGTGCGGCCCCAGAGGGGCAGACCGTACTCGGTGTACCGGGTAGAACCCTG
>JBAZKX010000060.1:0-9140 GCA_041650575.1 Desulfobaccales bacterium | reverse complement strand
CGGCTCATGGCTTCCATGGGCCTTTTTTTTTTGTGCGGGACTCTGCTTTAAGACCCGCCCTTATCTTGTGGGTGCGGATCATCACCGGTAAAACTTTGCTAGTTTCTCCCCGGGCCAAGAGGCCCGAAGACGACTTTTTGACCCAATGGCCGAGGCTACCAGATAATTTCGGCCGCAGTCGTCATGGATTTTCTGAGAAAAATCATAGTTTTCGAACCTCTTTTCCAGGTCTTCCCCGATTATTTTTTAGATTTTCCCCTGTAGAGTTAGGGCAAATAGTTGCTGGGGGAAAACAAAATGCCACAGTCAATGCCAGAAGTCCTCGACTACAGAAACCTGGTGGGGAAGCTTGCGCGCATCGATAGCGAGTGGGAGAGTCTGAAAGGCTTGCTCACTTTCAGAGTCCCTCATAAAAATGATGAACCGGCTAACAGCCCTGCTGCTTATGATGCAGGTTCAATGGATATGGCTAATAACCTGGTGGAATTTCCCGGGTCCACTTCCCCCGTCAAAATTCAGCCAGGAGATGAAGAGAGCCATAGCCCTATTCCAATTACTCCCAGGGAATTGGAGGCCATAACTCGGAAGGGGGGAAAAGGCCACGATAAGACGTTAATGGAAAGGCTTATCAAGGTTGAAAGACAAATCCATAAATTAACCTTGCTGGTGACCGCGTTTATGACGCTGGCGATTGCCCTATTCGCGGTTATCGCTTTCCTGGGGTTTAAGGACAATTTGGTTAACCGGTCAGCTTTACCTCAGCCGCAGGAGCTAGCCGCGGCTTCGAATCCTCCAAGCCCGGAGGCCGTGGTCCCGGCCAATGATAGCCAATTGTCCAGCGCCCCGGAAATAATTTCTCCAAGCAATCCGCAACCTTTAAGCCCAACAGATGGATCTGTAACCAATGATGCCGGTAAACTCTCGGAGACGGAAACTTCCCCTGCTGTCCCGGATCCTGCCCCCAAATTTGTGGGGTCCATGACGTCCAATAAGGCTCATTACCCGGACTGCAGGTGGGCTGCAAGAATTAATGCCAAGAACCTCGTTACCTTTCCGTCCCTGGCGGCGGCTCAGGAACAGGGTTACGTGCCCTGTCCGGTTTGCCGGCCGCATGAAGCTGATGATGCACGGTAGTTAAGATAACGATCGTTAGACCGGGGGCAGGGGCGCTCTGCAAGAGCTAATTTCGGGCAGGACGTCCCTTTTTTCAAAGCCATTATTTTTTCACCTTAGCTCCTGCCCGGGGAGACGCTGTTCTCGGCCTTGATCCGCCAGGAAATCGAGCAGGAAATGTAATGAAAACGTTACATACTGTTAAATATTTTTGACACACTTGCAGCTCAGCATAGCGATTATATTGATAACTAGTGGATATTCTAAATCTTTTAATCACTATAAAATAAAATAATCTGGCACATATCATGCATAATTAAATGTACCAGTAAAGGCCAAACCCGCTGCGAGGCGGGGACGGAAAGCCACGGGTCTTGTTATGAACGAAAGATGGCCGGGTTGCCTGGGATAGGCAATCCGGTTTTTTGTTTGGTTTTCGGGCGAACATAACTCAGGCGTAAATGGCTGCCCCGTGGCTTGTGCGCCGTGGATGGAGGAACCTATGCAGAGTTACTCAGGCAAAACCATTTTTGGCGTTCTGGCACTGTGCATTTCATTGCTAGCTTGCCTTCCTGCAGCTCAGGCTTACACCTATACCAATCTGAATAACATGGGCTTAATGACCTACAACGACCTCTGGAACATATCCCCCAATAACCCTGCCGGCAATCAGATTGATTCTTATTCCCTGACGATCGGGGACCCTGGTTTCGGTCCGACTCGCACTTTTGGGTATTCCGGGGCTGAAGGTGACAGCAATTACAACACCATCTTTGCCGACGGCCAGACCGCCGGAGAAGTTAAGTATATTGAATGGCATACCGCCACAGACATCACTCTCTACGGAGTTAATCTTTTTGCGTCTCTGGATTGGAATTATGGAGATCCGGGGCGGGCTATCAGCAACTTCAGCCTGTCCTACTCTCTGGACCAAGGCCAGAGCTGGATTCCCATTATCGATAATTTTGCTACCCTGGTAGGTCAAAATGACCAGGGGCGCTATACGGTCGCCGATCTCTTTTGGGCCAGGGGGCTGGCTGCGGGCTTCAGCTTTGCCCCGGTGACGGCCAGCTATTTCCAGGCGGGGTTCACCCAGCTTACCACTTCGGGGGCGCGGATCTGCGAGCTGGACGCCGTCGTTGTCCCCCTCCCCGGGGCCGTCTGGCTCCTGGGCTCGGGCCTCATGGGTTGGGCAGGCTGGCGGAGGTTTAGGAAGAACTAGTTCATTGAGTAATTCTGGGAACTCTCGGGCAGGGTCAGGTGCGACCCTGCCTTTTTATGCGCCGCAGGTACAAATCGCGATCCGCATGTAAATCACGCCTACTGAACGACACTCTTCAGGCAAATAACCGCGTTTGAGTGTCTCCGGCCTAACAATTTAGCTGATTTGCGTCGGCCAAATGACTATATTTAAGCTTTCGGCAGACCTACCCGATTCCCAGGGTTAAATTCCACTTTCCCGACAAGGATTACTTTTGCTCAGGTTTCGTCACTTCGGTTCAACTCTGACCAAGGCGCTCTTCCGCAGCGCCTGGCTGGTAATTCTCTTTAGCCTCTTGATGACGGCGGCCTCCGTCTATTATGCCTTTAACCACCTGTCGATGCGGACCAGCCGGAACGACCTGGTAGGCACCGACCTTCGCATTATGCGGCTGAGCGAAGAAATTGATCGGGAATTCGGGTCCCGGGATAATCTCGCCGTGGTGGTGGAGAATTCCAACCCGAAGCACTGCATCCAGTTTGTTGAGGCCCTGGCGACGGAATTGGGGCAATATCCGCAGCAGTTTCGGGAGATATTCTATCGGGTTGATCCGCAAAAGTTCAAGCACTGGGCTCTGCTTTATCTGGAGCAGAAGCAACTGCTCGAGCTCAAGGACAAATTCTCGGAGCATCAGAAGGAGTTGCGAGCCCTGGCCGCCGATCCCCGCCTTAACCGGTTCTTTCAGGTGGTTAACGAAGGGCTCACCCGGACCATGGTGGGGCATCTCTTTACCGGATTTTTGGAAGAAAAACCGGAAAAAGAGAAGATTCCCGATCTGGGGCTGCTCCAAGCCACCCTTAAGCAACTGGAGATAAGCCTTGCCGGGGGCGACGCGTTTGACTCGCCGCTAAAAAGTCTTATCCCCGGAGGGATGACCGACCTGAGCCAGACAGGGTACTTGCTCACGGAGAATGACAAGTACCTGCTGCTTCTCGTGACTACCAGGCAGGGAGACTACACCGAGACCGCCGAAGACTTGAAGCTACTGCGCCAGCTCTTAGATCGGGTTAAAGCCCGCTTTCCCGGCATCCAGGCCGGGGTGACCGGCCCCGGGGCCTTGGAAGCCGACGAGATGTCCGAGGCCATGGCCGACGTCGAACTCGCCTCATGGCTGTCCCTCGTCGGGCAAATGTTGTTAATGATCCTCTTTTTCCGCAGCCTGAAAAGAACCCTGGTACAAGGACTGGTCCTGGTTATCGGGCTGTGCTGGACTTTCGGCCTCGCGGCCCTTACGGTGGGGCACCTGAACCTTCTCTCCATCGTCTTTGGCCCCCTGTTGCTGGGGATCACCGTGGACTTCGGCATCCACTGGTATTCCCGCCTGGAGGAGGAACAGGGCCCGGATTTGCGCTGCACCAGGGGGAACCTGGCCTGCACCATTACCCAGGCCTCGCCGGGAATCCTTTATGCCGCCCTGACCGCGGCGGTCTCGGTTTGCCCCTTGATATTTACCGGGTTTAAAGGGTTGCAGGAACTGGGACTCATCATTACCCTGGGTATCCTGGTCAACATTTTTGCTTGCCTGGTCTTGCTCCCGGCCCTGGCGATTGTCACCGAACGGTGGCCCCCCGGTCCTTTGGAAGTAAAATGCGCCGACCAACCGCGCGCCTTTCTGTCTTTGAGGTGGCGCCGACCGGGCCTGATGGTAACCCTGGGATTAGTTATCACGGTCTTAGGCGGGATCAGCCTGTTTCACGTGCCCTTTGACTTAAATCCGCTGCACCTGCAAAATCCCCGGACCGAGTCGGTGGTCTGGGAACAGAAGCTTATCCGGGAATCCAAATACTCTACCTCTTATGGGGCTATGGTGGTCAGTGGGGCCAAAGAACTGCCGCGCCTGGCGGAAGCATTGAAAAAACTGGACAGCGTCTCCCACGTGGAGTCCATCCTGTCGTTTCTGCCCAGCCAGGTGAAAGACAAGCAACACCTGATGGCTGAACTGAAGCCTTTGGTGACCGGGACCAGGTTCGCGGCCGACCCGCCGACTCCTTCTGATCCTCAAGAACTCGCCTCTATCCTGGAGCGCATCCGGTTCAAGCTGGAGCGGGCCGTGGAAAGCGATTGGGACCCGGAGGATAAGCCCGCCCAGGAGAAGCTAAGCGAAGTCGATCGATTGCTGTTGCGCCTCATCACTCTCCTGAAGCAGGGCGCCAACCCTCAGACCGCGGCGCGCCTGGCAAATTTTGAGCGAAAATTCATCTCCGATCTGCACGACCAATGGGAGCTCTTGCGGGTCAATATCGATGGGGCCTTTAGTCCGCCGCGCCTGGAAGATTTGCCCGAAAACGTGCGCCAACGCTTCATCAGCCCCGAGGGGCAGTACCTTATCCGGATCTTCCCTTCCCAGGATATTTGGAATCCTGAGCCTCTGGGGCAATTTGTGCGCGACATGAGGAGCATTAACCCTGACGTCGTCGGGGATCCGGTGTTACTTTATGTATTCACCTTGGCGTTTCGCAACGCCTGTCTCTGGGCCGCCGGAGCTTCTCTCTTAGGCATTACCTTGTTGGTGGCCTTCCTGCTGCGCAGTTTGCGGCTGACCATTCTGGCCCTGGTCCCTTTGATCGTGGGGACCTCTTTAACGTTAAGCCTGATGTGGCTTCTTAAAGTCCCTTTCAATCAGGCCAATGTGCTCTTTTTACCCTTGATCCTGGGGGAAGCCGTAGAGTACGGGATTATCATCCTGGTGCGCTGGCAACAGGAAAAGTCGGCCCGGGTCATCACCTTGCCTGCGGGGACCGCCAAAGGGGTGCTTTTGGCAGCCTTGACCACCGCCGTGGGTTTCGGCAGCTTAATGATTTCGGGCCACCAGGGCACCTTTAGCCTGGGGCTTTTGTCCGCGGTAGGCAGCCTGAGCGTCCTGCTGGTTGCACTAAGCGTCTTGCCGGCGCTCCTCCGGCTCTTAAGGGAGAATTCTGAGCCCAGCTTGCCCAAACCTTAATTTATCAAATATTTCAGGCAAATATGGCTATGATCTGTATAAGAGGGCGACTCCGGAATCCGGGGTGAGAGAACTTATTAATCAGACGAAGCCGGTGAGGTGGGCTCCAGGTAATCCTGCATCACCCGGATGGGGTGCTCCTGGGTAAGGCGGACGGTCAACTTGTAGTGCAGTTCCCAGGCTTCGTCCTTATCCCGGGTGATGATCGCCAGGTCAGGTTGGGACAGGCTTCGGGGGATATAGAAAAAATTGGCCACAAACACGGCGGTCTCAAAGGCGTTCTCATCCTTGCGGATGGTGGACACCAGAAACCGCCGGCGGGTGGGCTTGTTTTTTACTTTATTGAATAAGCCTTTGGGGCGCATGACGGTCACTACTCCGGTTTCAGGACTCTTGTCCCTGACTCCTGGTTTTTCTCTTGACGGCTTTTTTTTTGGCCGGCGCCGACGCCGCCGAGCCCATCATCACCTTGGATTTGCGGCCGGCCCGCCGGGTAACCCGGGCTTTGCCGTTGCCGCGCTTGGCAAACCAGAGCTTTTCTTCCGCGGGTGGCAGTTTGGCGATGGGCGCTCCGTCCAATTCGAAGCCCTTTTCAATCAACGGGCGCAAATCGGCCCACTTTTTTGTGCTCCCCATCATGGCGACGATGATTTCCTTGTCACCGTTCCTGAACAGCCCCACGTAGGTGTGCTTGGAAGCCCGGGTGTAGCCGGTTTTGCCCGCCACCGCCAGGGGCGTGGTGAACAGGAAACGGTTATGGTTCCGCAGTTCCCGGTCCCCCTGGATGGGGTAGTACTTGGTGGACATGATCTGGGCCAGTTCCGGATTGCTCATGGCCTTCCGGAACAGCAGGGCCAGGTCCTGGGCGGTGGAGAACTGATTGTCCGCCGGCAGGCCGTTGGCCGTGGCGCAGGTGGTGCGATAGGCTCCCCACTGCCGGACCTCCTGGGTAAGCTGGTGCGCAAAGTCCTGCTCACTGCCGCACACCTTTTCCGCCAGGGCCCGGGCGGCATCGTTGGCCGAATTCAGCAGCAGGGCATAGAGCAACTCCCGCACCGTGTAGGTCTCGCCCGGTTTGATACCGATCTTGGACGCCGGCGCCGCGGCCGCATAAGAGCTGACCTCCACCTTGTCGTCCATTTTCAGGTGTTCCACCACCGACAGGGCGGTCATGACCTTGAGGGTGCTGGCAGGGGGCAGGAAGAGCTGGGGATTGAGAGAGAGTAAGATGTTTCCGGTCTTGGCGTCCATAATGACAAAAGAGCGGGCGGAAATATCGAAATCCTCTTCTTCGCCCGCCGCCAATCCTGCTGCCATTATCAGAATTGCCAGAACCACCCAAACCGTAAAGGCATGCTTGATGCGCAAACTCATGAAACCCCTTGCATGCGGAATTGGTTTCCGGACCCAGGATGGCCCTCGGTAAGACATGCAGCCTTATCTTATAAAATAATTGCCGAGTTGGCAATTCAGAATGGCGGGAGAGGGCCGGGAAAACTGCACCAAGATGTCTCCGGGCGGATGAGGGCCCCGAGGCCGTCCGGCCCGGCCGCGGCCGCCTCGCCCGGCTTAACCGGCTTTTTTCAGTTCTTCCAGATATTCCTGCGGCGCATAAAAACCGGCAAACCGGTGCAGTTCTTTGCCCTCCTGGTCGAAAACCAGGGTGGTGGGGGCGCCCGTTACATTGAACTTTTTCACCACGTCCATGTGGCCGCGCCCTTCCAGGCGCACCGGCACGTAGCCGGAGTTCAACGTCTGGGCCACCTTCTCGTCGGTATGGGTTTCATTATGCAGCCGCGCACAATGGGAGCAGCCATCCATATACAGTTCCAGCACAATTCGGCGATCCAGTTTCTTGGCCTCTTCCAGGGCCGAGGTCCAGTTATCCCTCCAGTTGATTTGACCCATTACGCCTCTCCTCGTTATTCAGGATTCTGACTGTAGCTCAGGTGTTTCGCGCTAACCTTCTTTAAGATAAGATACATCTCCTCAAAGGCAAGGACTGCCGCGCTTGATGCCGTTGGCTGCTGCCTTTTTCGGAGGGAGATGGTATGATTACGAAGTATTGCCGGGCGGTTGACCCTGAGCCAAGCGCGGCTTAGCGGCCGCGGCCCGAGTGACTTGAGCGTTGATGGGTGCCATGGCTTATCTCATCTTTCTCTTTCTCGCTGCGGCCTGGTCCTACCAGTTCCTGGCCCTGATCTCCCTATGGCGGTTTTTTCGCACCCCGGCCCCGCCGGTCGGGACCGGCCCCGGCATCACCGTGTTCAAGCCCCTCAAGGACCTGGAGCCGCAATCCCGGGAATGCCTGGCGAGCTTCCTGACCCAGGATTACCGGCCTTACCAGGTACTGTTCGGGGTGCGGGACGCCGACAATCCGGTGGTGTCTCTCGCCGGAGAATTGTGTGCCGCTTATCCCGGCTGCGAGGCGGAGATCGTCATCTGCCCCGAAAACCTCGGCCTCAATCCCAAGATCAGCACCCTGCGCCAGCTTCTGCCCCGGGCCCGCTATGATCTGTTGGTGATCGCCGATGCCGATGTGCAGGTGGGCCCCGATTACCTGGCGCAGGTGGCCGCGGCTTTTCGGGAGCCGGGGGTGGGCCTGGTAAGCTGTCCTTACCGGGCCGGCGGCAGCCGCACCTTGGGGGCCGCGTTCGAAGCCCTGACCATTGCCGCGGATTTCATCCCGTCGGTGGCCGTGGCCGCGGCGGTGGAGGGCATCCGCTTCGCCCTGGGGGCCACCATGGCCCTGACCCGGCAGGCCCTGGAGGCCAGCGGCGGCCTGGCCCCCCTGGCCGACTTTCTGGCGGACGACTACCAGTTGGGGTTCAGGGTCGCCCAGACCGGGCTTCAGGTCAAGGTGCTGCCCTACGTGGTGGAAACCCATAATCCGGAGATGAGCCTTATCGCCTATCTGGCCCATCAACTCCGCTGGGCCCGCACCTACCGGGTTTGCCGCCCCGGAGGTTACCTGGCCTACGGCATCACCCACGCCCTGGTGTTCAGCCTCCTCCTCCTGGCGGCTACCGGCCTGGCTCCCTGGGCCTGGGGCGCGGTGGCCGCCACCCTGGCCTTGCGGGCCGTAGTGGCCGTATTCTCCGAAAAACTCTGCCTGCGCGGCAGCCTCCCGCTGCCGGCCTTTGCCCTCCTGCCCTTCAAAGACCTGCTGGCCTTCGGCCTCTGGCTGGCCAGTTTCCTGGGCAGCCGAGTCTCCTGGGGCGGCCGCGCCTACCGGGTAACCCGGGAGGGGCAACTGGTCCCCGAGGATTGACGGATTAGTATGACAGGAAATTAGCGGTTGGCTTACATTTTTATCTTGACATGGAAAATTAGGTGGTTAGAATCTACATTAATATTGAGTAATTCCTCCCCACCCCGCGCTTGATTTCCTTCGGGGAAGATAGCCCCGGGTGGGGTTATTTTTTTGTGCTCCCTTTATTGCGGAGACGCAAATGAACCAGCAACCTTCTCTTCCGCGACCTCAACCACCCTATTTTCCCATAGCTGTTGCCTTTTTTGATGGACAAAATCTCTTTCATTCCGCAAAAAGAGCTTTCGGCTATACCTACCTTAATTATGATCCTAAAAAGTTAGCCCAACGGATCTGCAATAATCAAGGTTGGCAATTGGGAAAAGTTCAGTTTTATACAGGGACTCCAGAGGCTTCTGACCATAGGAGCCATTTTTGGAGGGCAAAATTCAATCAAATGAAGCGAGACGGCGTTATAGTCTTTTCAAGGGGACTGCGATATCAAGACGAAGAGGTTATCCTTTCAAATGGTCAGACTCAACTTGTGCGAGTAGGTAAAGAAAAAGGAATTGATG
>JBAZKX010000059.1:0-9181 GCA_041650575.1 Desulfobaccales bacterium | reverse complement strand
CGCACCGGGGCCGTTGGGGCTCTGCTGATTATCGATGACCGCCTCGACATCGCCCTGGCTGCCGGCGCCGACGGGGTCCACCTGGGCCAGACCGACCTGCCCGTGGCCGCGGCCCGCATAATCGCTCCCGACCTCTTCATCGGCGCCTCCAGCCATTCCCTGGAAGAGGCCTTGGCAGCCCAGGCCGCCGGGGCGAGTTACGTCAACCTCGGCCCCATCTTCCCCACCGCCACCAAGCCCCAGGCCGTTTCCCTGGGGGTGGAGGCCATCTCGCGCATCGCCCCGTATCTCAAGATTCCCTGGAGCACCATGGGCGGCATCAATCAGAGCAACATTGCCCAGGTGGTGGCCCGGGGAGCCAGGCACCCTGCGGTAATGAGCGCGGTCACCGCGGCCCCGGAGGTTATCGCCGCGGCTCGGGCCTTAAGGGAGACAATCCTCGGTGGTGACTAAGGCCGAGGTGCAGGTTGAAATAGAAAAGTTCCAGGAATTGTTCCGCGGTAAACCGTCAATTTCTTGAAGGGCCCGGTCCTTGCGGCTCTTTCAAGAATTTCTTGATCCGAGGATTTTGGACAATTTTATCCATCATATAGGCGGCTAATATTTCTTTGCCCCGCTGGTTATAATGGCAGCAAACATCTATATAAACCGTCTCTTTTTCTTTGACAAACACCATGGTGGCGTCAAAGAAGTTTAGCTTTCTTTCCTGCAGTTTTCTGCCTTGTTTGATGATGATCGGATAACCGGTAATAGCCGCTCGGCTCATTTCGGGTTTTTCCGAATACGCCAGGCGCCTCTCTTCCTGAGTCAGAACCTTCGACCCCTTAACATATTGATTAGGCTGGAGGAAATGATAATACTCCATGTTGTTTTCCCTGGCGAGCTGGTCCAGAAGTACAGACCCCCGTTCCCATACCGCCGCGGCAGCCTCATAAACCGCCTGAATATTGTGGTATTCCAAGACCGGTCCGGTTTCTTCGAATCTTTTGGCCTCTTCCTGCTGCAATTTGATCATTTTGTCGGTAGTGCGATCAATATCCTGGTTGAGGCGTTTAAATTGCTGCATCTTCACGAGGCCGAAGACCGCGCTTCCTCTAAAGAAGCTGGAGGTTAACGCTTTCAGGTCTTGCTGCTTAAGGTCCCGCAGGTAACGCACCTTGCCGATCACCGCCAGGATCCTTTTGCTCGGTTGGCGGGAGATCCTCAGATTCCAATTCCTGGGAAAAAAGGGGTTGACCCCGACACTATAATTATCGGTAAAAGGCAGCACGATATCGTTATACCCGTCCAGGTTGATAATCAGATCATATTCGGCTCCGATGGACAGGAAATAGGTCAACGCCAGCACTTGTTGGGGCTGCTTATAGCCGGCAAACCCTAAGTTAACCACGTTGGGGGGCGCCCGGCAAACCCGGCAAAAGGACGCTTCCAGGACTTTTCCCAGGCTTTGCGTCACCGATCCCCCCAGCAGTAACACGTTCAATTTGCCGGGCTCCCTTTTGATTGCCGGAGATACGCCGGTGTCAAATCCATAGCTCTCATTATTCTGTTTTTCATTCTTAAAGTCATAATTAAAACCTAAATATGGATGAATGATCTCTTTATCCCACCACCAGGCAAATTCATCAGAAAGGGCGTAATTGTTATATTTTATCGAATTATACATATAATTAACATCATAACCATGTTTATAGATAACGAAATAAGTCAGGCGAGCCAGACCTTCTATACAAATGATTACTGCAAGAACCATTATGGCGGTAAATACTATTTTTTTAGAATTCGTCACTGGGCAATTTGTCCTCTTATTCCGAATAATGTAGATTGAAAGATGTAATTTTCTTAAAAAATTCAACCTGTCCGCGCAGGAAAACCCGGTCAGCCGTTAAAGCCTGAAATGCTGAGGAGCCAGGTTCCGGGTTGAGGAGAAATTCTAGTCGGGGCAGAAAAAACCCCACCCCTGCTTCCGATACCGGACTTTTCGGTTAAAATATATATTTAACATCTTTAGCTTGAGGTGCGCTATGGCTCTTATTGCTTTTCTCTTCCCCGGGCAGGGCTCTCAATATGTAGGTATGGGCCAGGACCTCTTCGAGGCCGACCCCGCGGCCCGGGAACTGTTCGATCTGGCGGAGGCCGCCACCGGCCTGGCCTTGAAACGGCTCTGTTTTGAAGGCCCCATGGACGAACTCACCCTGACGGTGAACCTCCAGCCCGCGGTCACCGCGGTCAACCTCTGCCTGTACCAGGCCCTGGTGGAGGCGGGAGTGCGGCCTCAGGCGGTGTGCGGCCATAGCCTGGGGGAATATAGCGCCCTCTATGCCGCGGGGGTGCTGAGCGCCGGCGACACCCTGGCCGCGGTGGCCGAGCGCGGCCGGCTCATGCACCGGGAGGCCGAAAAATACCCCGGCGCCATGGTGGCGGTCATCGGGCTGACTCCGGAGAAATTGAAAGGCTTGGTCCACCCCTTGACCAAAGAAGGTCCTATCGCCTTGGCCAACTTCAATACCCCGGTGCAGACGGTGGTGTCCGGGACCCCGGAAATGGTGGCCCGGGCGGGGAATCTGGCCAAGGCCGAAGGCGCCAAGGTCATCCCCTTAAAGGTCTCCGGGGCCTGGCATTCGCCGCTGATGGAGGGCGCCACTCTGGATTTTGAGGCCTTTATGAACACCCTGAACTTCAAGGCGCCGACTACCCCCCTCTACCTCAACGCCACCGCGGCTCCGGAAACCAACCCGGACACCCTGCGCCAGGCCATGGGCCGGCAGCTCACCTCCCCGGTGCGCTGGGCCGAACTCATCGTCAATCTCAAGGCCGCGGGCATCGACACCTGGGTGGAAGTGGGCCCCAAGAACGTCCTCAAGGGTCTGGTGCGCAAGATCCTGCCGGAGGAGCCTGCCGAGAGCTTCCACAACGTGGAAAATCTGGATAGTTTGGAGAAGTTCCTGGCCGCAGTGCGGGTTTAAGGGCGATTGGTTGATAGATAGATTGCGGGGGGACCCATCGGGGGTCCCCTTCCGGGGCGCATCCAAAGTGCGCCCCGATCGCGTCAGGCCAGACCAGCCTCACTTCAGGCGCACCACCGCCGGCGGCTTCCAGGTCCCGTCGATGGCCTCGGTTTTGGGCCAGTACAGCCGCATCACGAGATTGAACGGCCCCTGAGGCGCGGGCAGCCAGTTGGCCTCCTGGTCCTTCCCCGGCGCCTCGTGCTGGATGTAAAGGTCCAGAGAACCGTCGGCGTTGAACTTCAGGTGGTCCCGGTCGCCGATGGCATACCGGTGGATGGGGTTCGGCACGAAGAAGCCGTCCCGGTTGTACATGGTTATGGACCAGAAGGCATTGACCGGGGGCGTCTGCCCCGGGGCGAAATGCACCGTATAGCGGTTGGCGCCGGTTAAAGGATTGCCGTTCTGGTCAACTTTGGCGGCAGGATAAAGGGCATCTTCCGGCAGGTTGGCCCCCAGACTGAAGAGGGCGACTGCGGCCCGGGTCAGATAATCCGTGCCGTAGGAGCCGATCTTGCCGCGCATGACGAACCAGCCGTTTTCCATGGTTCCCAACCGGTTTAGTCGGGCGGCGATTTCCGCCTGGCCTTTCTTGATAGCGGCATCTAAGTACCTGGCCGCTTTCGGCCCCAGCTTGCCGGGGTCGAAGTCTTGCCCCGGCACCAGCCCGAGGGCTGCGGCTTTAACCAGGATCGCCGCGTCCAGGGGGGAAGGTGGATTGGTCTTCATCAGTTCCGCCAGGGTCGTGAAAAAAGTAGCCGCGCTCATTTCCGCCACCTGCGTCACCGGCGGCGTCTGCAAATCGATGCCCGGATGAACCGGCACATTGCTGGGCGGGGTGTAGGGCCGGCCGAAGGAGTTCAAGGGTGTCAGAGTGAATTGCTCCTGGAGGGCGTTCACCACCGCAAAGTCGGCCTGCCCGTTGGTCTGAATGCGGCCGATGATCCATACCAGGTTGGTGGGGGCGCGGATCTCCTGGACCCCCGGGGGCAGTTGGCCCCGCCAGGCCGGACCCGAGATGGCGAAATCCCCGGCCTGGGTGCCGGTCGAGCGTTTGCCCACCGGGGCAAACACGTTGGTCCAGGCGTCCAGGATCTCCATCAGATAATAGCGGCCCTGGGTATCAGGAACATGCAGGACCATGGGCCCGTTGGTCAGATCCAGCCAGGCGATGGAGTAAAGCGTGTCGGCGTTGGGCCTGGCCACCTCCTTGAATTCCGGCGTCGGAAAGGCCCGCAGATGCACGAATTGGTTCAGGGGGGCCCGCCCCGCGCCGGAGGCCGGCACGTTTGTCATCACCCTTTGAGTCACGCCCATCAGGACCAGGGGATACCCATAGATATAAACCTCCGAGGCGACGGCCTGCACCTCAACCGGGACACTCTTCTCCTGGCTCTGGGCCTCCAGAGGACCCGGGGCCAGGCCGCCAAAACCAAGCGCCAGGAGCAGCCCCAAAGACAAGTATCTTCCCATCCTCTTCATTGGCGGTTCCTCTTCTACCCTGGTAGCGAAACCAAGCGGGTCTGTCTTGGGTTTCACCATAAGCACTTTTTGACTATTTGCCAACCCCCGGGACCACTTCCGGCTCCGGGCTGTCCTCTTAACCGGAGTTGGTGCCATCCAGCTGGGGCCAGCCCCATTCCTTTATTCGACCGCTCGTAACCCCGGTTTCTCTGGTGTAAAAGGAAATCGCTAAATTTTATTGATTATTTTTATCAGTTCGTATATTAACTCAAGATAAGGGCCTCAGATGACCAAGGGATATAGTATCGAAAAATCCACCGGCTTCCTCATTTACCGCACCGCCCTGGCGATGAGGGGAGCCTTGCAACGGACCCTGAAGGAGCGGGGATTTGATATTACCCCGGAGCAATATGGGATCCTGATGCTTCTCCGGGAAAAGGAGGGGCTTTCTCAAAAGGAGATTGGCAACGTCCTCTTCAAAGACAAGCCCAACATTAGCCGGATGCTGGACGCCCTGGAGAGAAAAAGATTCATCTTGCGCCAGTCAGCCGACCGCCGAAGTTTTGCAATATTCCTCACCGGAGAGGGAAAAAAGCTGGCAGAAGAGATTCTGCCCATCAAACTGCAATTGGAAGAAAAAACGATGAAAGGCTTGTTAGCGAGGGAAATAGAAGTATTGGAAAGCCTTATTAATAAAATCTATGGGAATGTTTCCTAAATTTTTTTTGGATTTAATGTTAATATAATAACTGTTAAATAAATAACCACGAGAAACGCGGCCTGAAAGTTCGCTTCCGAAATGAACGCCATCAAAGGCGTTATTTTTTATCAATAAAGTTAATATATTAACAGTAATTAAAGTAATTATAATGCCTTCGGAGGAACTATGAAAGCACGGGCTTCGATCTTGATTCTGTTTATCCTGGCTCTTGGGCTTGCCTCATGCACCGACCCCGAGACCCGGGAACAAAAATTTGCCGATATGGAGCGATTAGCCGAACAAGGCGCCCCGAGCGCCCAGTATAACCTGGGCTTAATGTATGAGCAGGGTTATGGGGTAACCCCTGATATAAAGATAGCCGCAGCTTGGTTCGAGAAAGCTGCGATCCGGGGACAAGTTGACGCCCAATATCGCCTTGGCTATCTGTATTACCATGGCCAAGGGGTGCCCAAAAATCTGCCGCAAGCCGCCGAGTGGTATAAAAAAGCCGCGGAGCAGGGATCGGCCCTGGCCCGAGCGGCCTTGGGCAACATGTATTTGGTGGGTGAAGGCGTCCCCAAGGACATTGCCAAGGCGGCCTATTGGCATAAAAAATCTTTGCAACTAAAGAAACAAGTTGATTTTATCCGTGATTAGCAGTTCGACCGTATTTGAAACGAGGTCCCGACCGGAATGCGAAGATCATTCAGCCCCTTGTTCTCTAACTTTCCTGGCTCCCCTCCCTGATGCGCGGGCATTACCTGCGAACCTGCCCTTCCCGCAGCGGCGAATTCCTGCCTAATTCGCTTGACAATATTTGCCATTTGCTTCTATATTATGACGTTATGTTCATTTATTGAATAACTATTCGCAATCGGGGGTCAAACCATGGAAGACCAGAAGCTCCCCAGGCGGGAAAGGGAGAAATTGCGGCAACGTCAAGAGATGCTCGCCACTGCGCTCGACCTTTTTTCCCGGAAGGGCTACCACAACGTCTCCATGCAGGAGATCGCCGAGCAGGCCGAGTTCGCCATCGGCACCCTCTACAAGTTCTTCCAGAACAAGGAAGACCTCTATAAGGCCCTGGTTCGGGAGCAATGCGACAGATTAGAAGATACCATCGTGCGAGCAATTGAACAGCCGGGGGACGAAATAGAAACGCTGCGCAATTATGTCCGGGCCAAAACCGAATGGTTTCACCACAACCTCCCCTTCGTTCGCTTGTTTCTGGCAGAGAGCAGAGGGGCAAGCTTCAACCTCAAGGCTGGCCTTGATGATGAAATTCGCCAGCGATATTACAATTTCCTGGAAAGCCTGGCTTCGATCTTTGCCAGCGGGATCAAGAACCAACGGTTTAAGAAAATCGCCGAGCCCTATTACCTGGCAGTAGCTCTCTCCAGCGTCATAGATGCATCTCTTCTTCTCTGGCTCGACGTGCCCGAGCGCCATCCTTACCCGGAAGATCCGGACGCCATCCTGGATATTTTCTTCAGAGGGCTGATTGACCCGTGATTTCGGGCTCGGGTCTGCAAACTGAATACGCTCATCACCGATATTGGAGAGATTTCTGATGCAACTGAACCGGAACGGTTATGAATCACTTACATGGGCTATGGCTTTGATGGCTCTGACGGTTTTGCTGGGTGGCTGTGATCGCGGGCAGGGGCGGCAAGCCGCGCCCCCGGTCCCGGAAGTGGCCACGGTGACCATTGAGCCGCAGCAGGTCGAGCTGACCACCGAGTTGCCCGGCCGCACCTCTCCCTACCTGGTGGCGGAAATCCGCCCGCAGGTTAATGGCATCATCAAGAAGCGCCTGTTTAAGGAGGGCTCCGATGTCAAAGCCGGACAACTGCTTTACCAGATTGATCCCGCTCCTTTTCAGGTGGCGCATGACTCTGCCAAGGCGTCCCTTGGCAAGGCGCAGGCTAACCTGCCCTCGATCCGATTGAGAGCCGAACGATACAAGGAATTGCTGATCGACAAAGCGGTCAGCCGGCAGGACTACGACGACGCCGCGGCCGCCGTGGAGCAGGCCCGGGCCGAGATTTCCTATTGGCAAGCGGCGGTGGAAGCGGCCCGCATCAATTTGGGCTACACCCGGGTCACCGCGCCCATTTCCGGGCGCATCGGCAAGTCAAGTGTCACGGACGGCGCGCTGGTAACGGCGTATCAGGCTGCGTCCCTGGCCACCATCCAACAGCTCGACCCCATTTACGTGGATGTGACCCAATCGTCCGCCGAGCTGCTGCGGTTGAAACGCAACCTGGAAGCTGGCCGGCTCAGCGCCGATGGCAAAAACGGGAGAAAAGTCTGCATCCTCCTGGAAGACGGAAACCTGTGCCCCCAGCCAGGCGCCCTGCAATTCCGCGATGTCACGGTGGACCCGGCGACCGGGTCTTTTACCTTGCGTATCGTGGTTCCGAATCCGAACCATCTGCTCCTGCCGGGCATGTTCGTGCGGGCCGCAGTCCAGGAGGGCATCGCGACCCAGGCCATCCTGGTCCCTCAACAAGGCGTGAGCCGCAATCCCAAGGGGGAACCCATCGCCCTGGTCGTAGATGAGGCCGGCAAGGTTCAGCAGCGGAAGCTGACCCTCAATCGCGCCATCGGCGACCAATGGCTCGTTTCATCGGGTCTAAAAGCTGGAGAGCGCTTGATCGTCGAAGGCATGATGAAGGTGCGGCCGGGCGCCACGGTAAAGGCAATTCCCTGGGATAGCTCAAAGACCGACGCGGCAGCCCCTCTTACGAAACGCCCGCCTGCAGAAACGAACTGACGGAGGACTGTGATGTTATCGAATTTCTTTCTGGACCGCCCGGTCTTCGCCTGGGTTATCGCCATTATCATGATGCTGGCGGGCGGGCTGGCGATCTACAATTTGCCCATCTCCCAGTATCCTCCCATCGCGCCTCCGTCCATCGCCATTGACGCCTTTTATCCCGGGGCTTCGGCCGAAACCGTGGAAAACAGCGTGGTCCAGATCATCGAACAGAAGATGACTGGATTCGACAAGTTGTTGTACATGTCCGCCAGCAGCGATGCCTCCGGCGCCGGAAGAATCGAGCTCACCTTTGCTCCAGGAACCGATCCGGACCTCGCCTGGGCCCAGGTGCAGAACAAACTCCAGCTCGCCATGGCAAGTTTGCCCGACGTGGTGCAGCGCCAGGGCGTCAAGGTCAGCAAGTCCACCAGGAACTGGCTCATCATTGTGGGCCTGATTTCGGAAGATGGGAGTATGGACGAATTTGACCTGGCGGACTACGCGCAGGCCAACATCGAGCAAGTGCTGGCCCGGGTGCCGGGAGTGGGTGAAGTGGAAACCTTTACTTCCCAGTATGCCATGCGGATCTGGCTTAATCCGGAGAAACTGACCGATTACCGGATGACGATGGATGACGTCATTCGGGGTCTCCAGGCTTACAACGTTGAGATTTCCGCCGGCCAGTTCGGCGGGATTCCGGCAATTGAAGGTCAGCGGCTGAACGCTTCCATCATCGTTCAGAATCTCCTCAAGACCCCGGAGGAATTCGCCGCCATCCCGCTACGCGTCAATCCTGACGGCTCCATCGTGCGCGTGCGCGACGTGGGCCGGACGGAGCTGGGTACCGAGCGTTACGGCAGCAAGGTGCTTTATAACGGCAAACCGGGGGCCGCCCTGGCCGTCCGGCAGGCCGCGGGCGCCAATGCGCTGAAAACCGCTGATGGCGTCAAAGCGAAGATGCAGGAGTTGTCCAGGTACTTCCCCCACGGCATGAAGGTCACCTACCCTTACGACACCACTCCCTTCGTCAGGGTGGCCATCAACGAGGTGGTCTGGACCCTGTTCGAAGCGATTTTGCTGGTCTTTCTGGTGATGTATCTTTTTCTGGGGAATATCCGGGCCACCCTGATTCCCACCCTGGCGGTGCCGGTGGTAATCTTAGGAACCTTTGCCGTCTTAGGGTTATTCGGGTTCTCCATCAACATGCTGACCATGTTCGCCATGGTGCTGGCCATCGGCCTTTTAGTGGAC
>JBAZKX010000058.1:0-9197 GCA_041650575.1 Desulfobaccales bacterium | reverse complement strand
CCATCTCCTTAAAGAGATCCCGGGCCCGGTCCTGGTGGGCACCTGGGCCGCGGCCTGGTGGGCCATCCGCTTTTATGAGGAACACGGCTTCAAGCTGGTTTCCCAGAAGGACAAAGACCGCCTGCTCGGCACCTACTGGAGCATTACCCCCCGCCAGACCGAGACCTCGGTAGTCCTGGCGGACCCCAAGTGGCTCGCCATCCCGCTTTATCCCGAATAATCTACCGACTCATGCGACAGGATGAGGGTTCTGCCCTCCTGCCGGAGGCGGCCCGACTCCTTGAGCGCCTTCATGGCTCGGGTGATGCTGACCCGGTGGGCTCCCACCAAAAAACCCAGCTCCTCGTGGGTGAGGGGAAACTGAATGCTGAAACCCCGGGGGCTTTCGATGCCGTGTTCCCGGGCCACCTGGGTCAAGACCTGGTATAGCCGCTCTTCCAGATTGGTGAGGGAGAGGCTGCCCACCCGCTCAGTCAGCCAGTTGATGCGGTTGCTCAAATTCTTGATGACGGTAAGGCCGATCTGGGGATTTTCCAGGACGAGCTTTTCAAAGCCGGCCCGTGTGAAGCCGCAGATCAGGGTATCTACCAGACACAGCGCGGTCAGGGGATAATCGGCCTCTTCGATGAGCATGCTCTCCCCCAGGAAATCTCCGGCCTTGCGGATGTCCAGGGTGATTTCGTTGCCTTCGGCCGTGATCTTGCTCAGCTTCACCCGCCCGGCCTTGATCAGGAACATCTGGGTGGCCGGGTCACCCTGGGCAAAGACCTCCTGGCCCTTCCGGTAGGGTTTCCGCCGGGCCGCCTGGGCCAGGGCCGCCATCTGGGCCGGCTGGAGGTTCTCAAAGACCCAGAGATTCCCGATGCAGATGGGGCTGACTTCGACCCCCGGCCCGGCCAGCTCGTTGCAGAGACATCCCATGGCGATCCTTCCTTCGTCCTGCCGGTTTTCTCTCACATCAGGCGAAGTTACCCCGATCTAAGACCGGCAACGTCCCCTACCAGGCATCAGTGCGGCAGGGTGGCGATGGCTTCCCGCAAGCCCTGGGAAAGCGTCTCGCAGGCCTGCACCACCTCGGGATGGTCTTCAAACTTCTGGGACATCTCCGGGGTGATCTCGGTAAAATTGGCAAACTCTTCCGGCGTCATCCACCGGGCCGGGCCGCCGTACTGGCAGGTGGTGCCGTAGCCGCAGATGAAACAGGGCGGCGTGGCGCTGTTGAAGAAGACCGAGCCCACCACATTATAATTGAAATAACTATTCAGGTGATAGGAGATTTCCCGGACGCCGGCCTCGGCTTCGTCGCCGCCGACGCACACCGCGGCCGCCAGCTTGCCGATGGTGGAGGGATGCAGGTGGCGCAGGGGAAACAGGCGTTCCAGGAAGGTGTGGGTAAAGGCGTTGGGGTGGCCGAAATAAATCACGCCGCCCACAATCAGGGCGTCCGCGGCCTCGATCTTGTCGTAGAGAGGGGCCATGTCGTCGGGTTGAATGCAGCGTTGTTTTTCGGCGCATTTGACACAACCCAGGCAGGGGCTGATCTTGAGCTTGGCCAGGTTGACCAGCTCATAGTCCTGGCCGGTGTCTGTGGCGATTTTTTCCAGCATGCGCTGCAAGTTGCCGTGGGGCTTGGGGCTGCCGTTGATTACCAAGAGCATGGGGGCCTCCTTCAGGTAGTGGTCAGTTGCCAGTGGTCAGTGGTCAGTTCAAAGATGGGCGTAATAAGCGCCAGTTTGATGGTTTCAGGATAACCATTGATGGAGGAAGGTGCTGTAGCCGGGGCTACAATGCTGAAAAAATGCGGCAAAGGGGGAACAGGAGCGACCTTTTGCCAGGTGCGTCTTCGACACCAACCAGGCAACCGACGGTTCCTCTCCGGGGAGTTATCGATTGGTTGTTATGATCAGCAGCTTCATGGTGCGTGGGACGCACCCTACATACACCGGGCTTTTTATACTGGCCACTGGCAACTGACCACTGACTACTGCTTCACAGCTCCACCACTTCGGAGCTTAAGGGGTGGCCCATGAAGAGGCTGGCCAACTGCTGAAAGCGCGGGGTGAGGTCGGTGGTGAGGTAACGGCGGGTGCGGCCCCGGCTTAAGCGGGCCTCCATCTCGGGATGGCGCGAGAGGTAATCCACCAGCTTGGCCGCGGTGACCTGGCCGGAACAGATCAGGTCGTGGCCGGTCCCGAGGATGGCCCGAACCTGCTCTTTCAGGATGGAATAGTGGGTGCAGCCCAGGATCAGGGTGTCCACCTGACCCAGGAAGGGGGCCAGATAACGGCGCAGGATCAGGGTAGTGCCTTCCCAGTCCTGCTCGCCGCTTTCGATGATGGGCACCAACAGCGGGCAGGCCTGCTGGATGACCTCCACTTCGGGGTCCAGCTTCTTCAGCTCCAGCTCGAAGGATTGGGAAATCACGGTGCCTTCGGTGGCGATGACCCCGATGCGCTTTAAGCGGGTCCGGGCCACGGCCTCCTCCACGGTGGGGATCAGCACCCCCAGGACCCGGAGGTCGGGGTAGCGGGCCGGCAGAAAGACCTGCTGGATGCGCCGCAAGGCCCGGGCCGAGGCGGTGTGGCAGGCCAGGACGATGAGGCGGCAGCCCTGGCGGAAGAGATAATCCACCGCCTGCTCGGTGAAGCGGATCACCACCCGGTCGGACCGGGTGCCGTAAGGAATCCGGGCATTGTCCCCCAGGTAGAGATAGTCATACTCCGGCAGGACCCTGAGGAACTCCCGCAAGACCACCAACCCGCCGAAGCCTGAATCAAAGACGCCGATCATTTTAAATACCGTTTTCGATTTTCAGTTAAGGGCGAGAGCATCTGGGCTAGGTTGTAGGGGCGGCCCTGTGTGTCCGCCCTTCCCGCCTTTTTCATTCCGAAATTTGCCGTAGGGTGCGCACCGCGCATCATTCCAGAGGTGAATGGCGGGCACGGAGGCCCGCCCCACCGGCTTATTGCCGGGTTGAACGCCACCCGCCAATTAATCCGACAACCGGAGCAGGGTGCCCCGCCGGTAGGCGGAGCGCAGAGTCACGGAGACCAAGCCGTAGCTCAAGATGAGATATAACACAGTCTGGCCGAAGCCGTAAAGCAGGGGGTGCTTTGATGCCGCGGGAAAGCCGTAGAAGTGGCGGAAATAATCCAGAAAATAGGTCAAGGGGATAAATTGCGCCAGGATCTGGATGCTTTCGGGCAGCACGCTGATGGGATAGTAGAGGCCGCACAACAGCAGCATCAGGTAAGAAAAGGCCCAGGCCGCCACTTCGGCCCGCTGGCCGAAGCGCAGCACCAGGGCCACGACCAGAGCCCCGATGACCGCGGCGTTCAGGAACATTCCCAGGAGGAAGCAGATCAGGCCCGTAAGGCCCGGACGCCTGAGGTCCATGTCAAAGAAATAGACGCTCAAGAACCCCATGATCCCAAAGACCAGCAAACCCCGGACCAGGCCCACCAGGCCGGAGCCGATGAGGATGTGGAACAGGCTGACCGGCGCGATGAATTCGTGTTTCAGGCTCTTGGACCAGACGGAATAGAGCAGGGCGTAAGACAGGTCCAGTTGGGCGATCTGGATGGTGTTCATGGTCACCGCGCCGATGAGGATAAAGGAGACCGTCTCCTCCTCCAGATGGAGGAAGCGGGTCAACAGCCCCACCGAAAAGATGCCGATGAGGGGCCAGAACAGCATCTCGAAGACCGCGAAGACGTTGCGTCGGGTCACCAGGGCGCTGCGGACACTAAAGGCCCAGATCTTATAGAAATCAGTGTGTAATCTCACGGTAGATTTCTTCCAGGTCCACGGGTTTGACCTGAACCCGCGCCGGTTTCTGCCCCGTATCGTGGACGGCGGCCAGGATGTCCGGCAGCCTTTCCTCCACCCGGTCCAGCACCAGGTGGACCCGGGAGTCCTCCACCCGAAAGGTCAGCACCCCGGGCAGGCGGCCATAGTCCAGGGGCGGGGGAGAATCCGTGAAGATCAGGCTCAGGTGGTCTCCCAGCCCCAGGCGCTGCTGCAATTCGGGGATGCGGCCTTCGCTCACCAGCCGGCCTTCTTTCAGGAAGGCCACCTCGCTGCAGAGCATCTCAGCTTCCCTGAGGTTGTGGGTGGTCAAGAGAATCGTCACCCCGGTATCGCGATTGAGCCGCAAGATCTCTTCCCGGAGATGGTGGGCCATGTCCTGGTCCAGGCCCGAAGTGGGTTCGTCCAGAAAGAGCAATTCCGGCTGGTTGATCAGGGCCTTGGCAAGGCTGAGGCGCTGCTTGAGGCCGGTGGAGAGGCGCTCGAAGGTGACCCGCCGGTACTCGACGAGCCCGAAGGAGTCGAGCAGCTCGGCCACCCGGGCCGTCAAAGCGGGCCCGCCCAGGCCGTAGAGGTGCCCGTAGAACCGGAGGTTGTCCTCCACGGTCAGGCACCAGAGGAAATGGGCGCCGCTGGCCGCCAGGTTAATGCGCTCCTTGAGACGGGCCGCGTCGCGCCCCACATCCAGCCCCAACACCGTGGCCGTGCCGGCATCCGGCCGCAGCAGGGTGGCCAGGATTGAAATAAGGGTGGTCTTGCCGGCGCCGTTGGGACCCAAGATGCCAAAGATGGCTCCGGGCGCGACCCTAAGGTCCACCCGGCGCAAGACCTCCTTGGCCGGACCGAAGAGCCCGCGGCGGAAGGCCTTGTCGATTCCCTGGGCCAAGATTGCCGGTTCCATAGTTGCCATCAGCAAAAGCGATTAAATATTGTAAACCATATATATGGTGAAGAAGATTCCCATGGCCAGGACAATCGCAGTAAGGAATATATCCAGCATTAAGGAAGGCCGATAGGTGTCTGTATCAATTGCTCTTTGGACTTTTCTATATCTGACCAAGGCGCCCAAGGCCAGCACGGTGCCCAATGCCACTAGGGCTATCCCAATGATTGAGGCATATCCATACGAAGCAGTAGCTGCCTTAGAGGTATGTGATCCTCTTCCCATAAAATGGTAGAGTTCTTTTAAGAAGAAGGAAAACTTCTCGACAACAAAACCGAATGCCATGATGCCGACACTGGTCCTGATCCAGGCAAGAAAGGTCCGCTCATTGGCCTGATGATTCCGGCTGTCGCCAACTCTTGCAGATTGTTTGTTTTCAGTCGGATCACCCATACGGCGTGCCTCTCGCTATTTATGTGCCGTAATTGTTGGCGTCAATGGCTCGGGCTAAGTCTATCAGACCCGGACCGCAGGGCCAAGGTTTTCCCGATCGGCGCCAGGCCGTCCCGCTTGCAAAGTTGCGGGGGCTAAGGTACATTAGGCGCAAATGAGCGAGGAACGCATCGTCAATCCCCGGCTCCAGGAGGAAGACCTGGGGCTGGAGGTGGGCCTGAGGCCCCGGAATCTGGGCGAGTTCGTGGGGCAGATGGAGTTGCGGCGCAACCTGGAGATCGCCCTGGCCGCGGCCCTGGCCCGGGGCGAGGCGGTGGACCACATCCTGGTGCACGGCCCTCCGGGCTTGGGCAAGACCACCCTGGCTTACATCATCGCCCACGAGATGGGCGGCGGGATCAAGACGACGTCGGGGCCGGTGATCGAACGGGCCGGCGACCTGGCGGCGCTGCTCACGAACCTGCAACCCAAAGACGTCCTGTTCATCGACGAAGTCCACCGCCTGCCCACGGTGGTGGAAGAAATCCTCTACCCGGCCATGGAAGACTTCCACCTGGACCTGATCATCGGCCAGGGGCCCGGGGCGCGCTCCCTGAAGCTGGATTTGCCCCATTTCACCCTGGTGGGGGCCACCACCCGGGCCGGTCTGCTCACTCCGGCGCTCCGGGACCGCTTCGGTTTGATGCTGCGGGTGGAGTTTTATCAGCCGGAGGAGCTCACCCAGATCGTCCATCGGGCCGCCCAGGTGCTGGGGGTCGAGATCGAGGCCGAGGGCGCCTGGGAGATCGCCCGGCGCTCCCGGGGCACCCCCCGCATCGCCAACCGGCTGCTCAAACGGGTGCGGGATTACGCCCAGGTGAGGCGCGACGGACGCATCAACCGGGAGGTAGCGGACGCGGCCCTGACCCTGCTGGACATCGACCAACTGGGGTTCGACCGCATGGACCGGCAAATCCTGCTCACCATCCTGGAGAAGTACGACGGCGGGCCGGTGGGCCTGGGCACCCTGGCCGCGGCCCTGTGCGAAGAAGAAGACACCCTGGAAGACGTCTATGAACCCTACCTGATGCAGTGCGGCTTCTTGCAGCGCACCCCCCGGGGCCGCATGGCCACCAACCGGGCCGCGGAGTACTTCGCCAAACTGCCCCGCAAAGGCGCCCATCCTGCCTTGTTTTAGGCGCAGGCCGCCATCCTGCCACCCGAGTTTCGCGAAAAAGAGAGGCGGGCCGGGAGGCCCGCCCTACCGGCAAGACTTTATTTCCCCTCTTTCAAAACTTTCAGCGCCGCTTCCAGCGGGTCCAACACCTGATAAATCGGCTCACACGCCAGACAGGGCACAATATTATCCCGCCCCCGGGACACAAATACGGCCTCCCGGGTCCCCTCACACTGACAAGAGCTGGCGGCCCGGCGGAGTTCTTCCACCAGCTTAGGCAGGGGGAGTTTATCGATATCCAACTGCTTTAAGGCGTCATGCATACGTTGCTCCTTGATTGATAAAGTATCAGTCCCCCTTCTTCCCAGAGGGACTTGAGGTATTGCTCCTCCATCAGCAGATTCGAAAAAAATCGGTGGCGCGGATTTTCACGTCCCGGAAGAGGTTTCCGTCAGCTCAGGGGAGGACGATTGCCAGCCCGTTCCCATCAGCCGTTATCTGCGCTCCGCTGAAAGGTTTCCCTATACGATAGGAAGAGCCCGGCCAATCCGCAAGGGGCCGGGAGAGTATGGTTGCGTATCTGTCCTCAATCATTATATTATGAGACTAGAAGATCGAACGGTTCCATAAATTTCTGAGGTAAGCATGGCTGAAAACCCACCTTCATCCACGGCCCGCTACGCCATCTGGTACGTGCTGGCTTTGATCGTGCTGCTGCTCATCTTCCAGTACTACAGCGTGGCCAAGCAGGCCACCGAGGTCAGTTACAGCGAATTCCGCCACCTGGTGGAGATCCAGGGCGTCGATAGCCTGGCCATCAGCACCGATACCATAACGGGTAAATTGCTGCCCAAGGGGGTCGAGGACCTGGCGAAGGAGAGGAAAAAACCCGACCTGCCCGAGACCCTGGCCAAACAGTTCGACAAAAAAGAGCCGACGTTTTCCACCGTCAGGGTCCAGGACGCGGACCTGGTGAAGCTCCTGGAGGATAAGCACATCAAGTACCGGGCCATCCAGGAAAACACCTGGTTCACGTCGCTTTTGTCCTGGATCTTGCCCTTCCTGTTGCTCATCGGCATCTGGGTTTACTTCTTCCGGAAGATCGGCAGCGGCGCCGGCGGCCTCATGACCGTGGGCAAAAGCAAGGCCAAGATTTATGTCCAGGACGAAACCAAGGTGACCTTCCAGGACGTGGCCGGCGTGGAAGAAGCCGAAGAAGAACTGAAGGAAATCATCGAGTTCCTGAAGAATCCCGCCAAGTTCCAGGTCTTGGGGGGCAGCCTCCCCAAGGGCGTCATGCTGGTGGGGCCGCCGGGCACCGGCAAGACCCTGTTGGCCCGGGCCGTGGCCGGCGAGGCCGGGGTGCCGTTCATGAGCCTGTCCGGCTCCGATTTTGTGGAAATGTTCGTGGGGGTGGGCGCCGCCCGGGTGCGGGACCTCTTTGCCACGGCCCAGGAAAAGGCCCCCTGCATCATCTTCATCGATGAACTGGACGCCATCGGCAAGGCCCGGGGCCTGAGCCCCCTGGGGGGGCCGGAAGAACGGGAAAATACCCTGAACCAGCTCCTCTCCGAGATGGACGGCTTCGACACCCGCAAAGGGGTGATCATCATGGCCGCCACCAACCGGCCGGAGATCCTGGACCCGGCCCTGATCCGGCCCGGCCGTTTCGACCGCCACATCCTGGTGGACCGGCCCTCGTTGAAGGGCCGCGAAGACATTCTGACGATCCACACCCGGCGGATCAAGCTCTCCCCCGAGGTCAACCTCAAGACCCTGGCGGCCCGCACCCCCGGCATGGTGGGATCGGATCTGGCCAACATCGTCAACGAAGCGGCCTTGCTGGCGGCCCGGAAGAACAAGACCGCGGTGGAGATGGACGACTTTGAGGAGTCCATTGACCGGGTGGTGGCCGGTATGGAAAAGCGCAACCGGGTCATGAACCCCCGGGAAAAAGAGATCGTGGCCTACCACGAGACCGGCCACGCCCTGGTGGCCGAGGCCTTGCCCACCACCGACCCGGTGCACCGGGTCTCCATCATCCCCCGGGGCATCGGCGCCCTGGGCTATACTATGCAACTGCCCACCGAAGACCGGTACCTGATGACTAAGACCGAGCTGGAGGATCGCATGGCCGTGATGATGGGCGGCCGGGTGGCCGAGGAGTTGATCTTTAACGAGATTTCCACCGGGGCCCAGAACGATCTCTTCCGGGCCACGGACGTGGCCCGCTCCATGATCCGGGAGTACGGCATGAGCGAAAAACTGGGGCCCATCACCTTTGAGCGGGAACGGCGGCCGCTGTTCCTGGAGACCATGATGCCCCCCAGCTCCAAGGATTACAGCGAAGCCACGGCCCAGGAGATCGACCAGGAGGTGGCGGCTTTGGTGGATAAGGCCCATCGCCGGGCCCGGGACATCCTGGAAAAGCAGCGGCCCATCCTGGAAAAGGCCGCCGGGATTCTCCTGGACAAAGAGGTCCTGGAAGGCGAGGAATTGCGGGAGATCTTGAATCACGCCAAGGCGCAGGAGCAGCCGGCGTGAGGCGATGGTAAGGCGGGCCTTAGTACCCCGCCACCACCGCACCCTAGATTAACTGCATCAAGCACCGGCGAGACGCCGGTGCCGCCCCAAATTTGCCTATGAAAATTTCGGATAGATGTGGCGGGCAGTGCCCGCCCTACGAAAAACTGCCTAAATCCTTTCCGCCTTTTCCCCTTTTCGCCTTTTCTCCCCAAAGTAACCGCCCTGGCCAGGTTCAAGACCGGGACCGGCCCTTACTCCAGGGAGCGATTGGTTGACCGCCGCCAGGTTCTTCTCCACCAGCGCCGCGCTCCAGGACTACGTACTGGAGCACGCCACCCCCGGCGTCCCGGTGGTGGTGCCGCACCAGCGGCT
>JBAZKX010000057.1:0-9241 GCA_041650575.1 Desulfobaccales bacterium | reverse complement strand
TGCGCCAGCCAGCGCCTGACCAGCCAGACGGGATGAGCGTGGACCACGCTCAGGGCCAGCGCCGGGTCGGCGGCCGGGTCGGGCAGGGGCGGCACGTCCCCCGCGGCCAGCCGGCGCAGCACCGCATTGATGAAGCCCACATGCGCCTTGGGCAGGCCCCGGGCCTTGGCCAGTTGGCCGGCTTCATAGAGCACGGCCCGGTCCGGCACCCGATCCAGCATCAGGATCTGAAAGGCTCCCAGTCGCAGGCTCTGCAGGACCAGGGGATGGAGCTTGGGCAGGGGAATGCGGGAGAGTTGCCCCAGCAGGTAATCCAGCCGCACTTCCCAACGCTTGACGCCTTGGACCAGTTCCAGCAGCAGGCCCCGTTCCGGCCGCGGCAGATACGGGTGGCGCCGGAACGCGGCGGCAAGTCCCTCTTCCACGGAGTGCCCCCGGCGAGCGGCCGCGGCCAGAATGTCCAGGGCCAGGCCCCGGGCGCCGGCTAGCGGCGGTGATGCAGGCGGTTTAGGCAAGGTTGCGGCCCCTGGTCAGGAATCGATGCCCCTGGAGTTATCCGGCGCAGCTTAATTTTTTCCCCCATAGCCTCAGCTTGGGCAAGTGATAGAACTGCGGAGACGCGGGTCAGGCCGGTTGGGGTTGGGGCGCTTCGACGGCCGCCACCGGCTCGGGCACCAGGAAGGTTTTCAGGGCCTCTTCCACCTGGGCCAGGTTTACCAGGGTATCGTAGCAGGGACCATGAGGGCGCTGGTTGATGATGCCGAAGATCGGCAGGGGGTAGCTGTCCTGAATCCCGCTGCTGAGATCGCGTTCGCAGGCCACCGCGATGATCAGGCGGGGCCGCCGTTCCACCACGATGCGCCGGGCCAGGGTGCCGCCCGTGGCCACCGCCAGACCCACGTGGTATTTCTCCGACAGGTCCACCAGCCCGGTGATGGGACATTTGCCGCAGCGTTTGCAGTGCACCGTGCTGCCGGTGATGCGGAACTGGCACTCGTGGAATTGCAGGCAGTGGGGCATGAGGAGCAGCAGCTTATCCGGCGTGGTGCGCACGTGTTGGGCCAGGACCAATTGATTGTTGATCTCGATAAAGGAGCGCCGCACCTTCTCCTTGGACACGCCGCAGAGTTTGCCCACCCCGCTCATCAGGGGCAGCAGCAGCTTGATGACCAGGCCCCGGAGTTTCCGGGAAAAGAACAGGTCCCGGCCCAGAACCACGGTTAGGGCCAGCATGACCAGGATGCCCACCACCAGGAGCAGCAGGATGCCGAAGATGATCCCCAGGATGAGGGGCAGATGGGGATTGATCGAGGTCAGCCCGACATAGGGCACGTACCAGAAGACCCCCAGAATGAGGGTGAACAACAGACTGGTGAGAGCCAACAGGCCCAGAAAGATGCGTTTCTGGGGCCTGAGGGAGTTGCCGCCGTTGATCATCTGGCCCGGCTCATCCGCCATAGGCGTCTCTTATCCCAATACCTGGCCGGCCAGGGAGTGCCCCCGTAAAAAATCGGCCGCCGCCAGGCGCTTGTGCCCCGCCAGTTGCAACTCTCTCACGGTGATGCTTCCCTGCCCGCAGGCAATTTCCAGACCTTGTGGAGTCAAGTCCAAAACCGTCCCCGGCTCGCCCAGCCTCCCGCCGGGCTGTTTGATTCTGGCCCCGAAGACCTTGAGTCCCCGGTCCTGCCACCGGGTGGCGGCTCCCGGGGTGGGGTCGAGACCCCTGACCCAGCCGGCCACCTCCGGGGCGCTGAGTTCCCATCGGAGTTGGCGCATTTCCCGGGAGATGGGTGGGGCCAGGGTCACTTCGGCCTCATTCTGAGGGATGCTGAGGGCTTCCCCCCGCCGCAGCTTTTCCAGGGCCTGCACCAGCAATATCGCGCCCCGCTCCGCCAACCGGGCATACAGCGACCCGAAGTTGTCTTCCGGCGCGATGGGCACCTTCTCCTGCAGAAAGATGGGCCCCGAGTCCACCTCATGCCGGAGCCACTGAATCGTTACTCCGGTCTCTTTTTCTCCCCGGATCAGGGCCCAGTTGATGGGGGCCGAACCCCGGTAGCGAGGCAGCAGGGAGGCGTGCACATTCAGGGGGCCCACCGACGGCAGGGCCAGAATCTCAGGGCTGAGAATCCGGCCGTAGGCCACGACGACCAGGAGCTCGGGGTCCAGGGCATTAAGCTGCCGCAGCAGCTCCGGGTCTTTAAGCCGCGTTGGCTGCAAGACCGGCAGGTTCCAGGATTCCGCCAGTTCCTTCACCGGCGAGGGGGTGACGAGCTGGCCCCGGCCCCGGGGCTTATCGGGCTGGGTGACCACTGCGGCCACCTCCTCCCCGGCCGCCAGAACGGCCTCCAAGGACGGCAGGGCAAACTGGGGGGTGCCCATGAAAATCAAGCGCCAGGGACCTTGCTTCACCTGGCCGCCGCCTGTTTTTTCAGACGTCTTAAATAGAGTCCCCGTTTGAGCCGGCTGATATGGTCGATGAACAAGATGCCGTTCAGATGGTCGATCTCATGCTGCAGGACTATGGCCAACAGGCCTTCGCCGGTGATCTCGATGGGTTTGCCTTCCCGGTCCTGCCCTTTGACCACCACCCGGGAATGACGTCGCACCTCGGCGGCGAAATCCACCACCGACAGGCAGCCTTCCTCGTGGGTGACCTCCCCTTCCCGCGCGGTGATGCAAGGATTGAGAACCACCTGGAGTTTCCGGGCCCGGCCTTCTTTGTGGGAGACGTCGAAGACGATGAGACGATGCAGTTCGCCCACCTGGTTGGCCGCCAGCCCCAGGCCCGGCGCGGCATACATGGTCTCGGCCATGTCATCGATGAGGCGCTGCAGGTTCCCATTGATCTCGGTAACTTCCTGGGCCTGCTGCCGTAACACCGGATCGGGTAATTTACAAATCGGTAATACTGCCATAAGTTTTAAGATTTTTCGGGAATATTGGTCTAGTTCTTTAACTTTAAGGCAAACCCGGTTTTTTTTCAAGAACTCACCGACCCCGAGTCCAAAATTGTGAACGAGGCGGCGACACGCGGGCTGTGGCTGGCAAGGGTGGTTTCAGTCTGGAAACAGGCAAGGTGAGGGACCCCGGCTGCGAGGCCCCTCACCCTGGTTAGGTGGGTTAGATGGATAAGGGAGAAAAATTACTTAGCCGGAGGCGGGGGAGGCGTGCCGCCACCGGGACCGACCATGGGGCAGGCGCCCGGACCCATCATACCGCCGCCGGGTCCCATGCCCATACCCCGGCCGTGGCCGAATTGCGCCAGTTGCGGGGCGATCTTACGCATTTCCAGCCGGAAAGCCACACCTTTCTCTTGCATCTGGCCCTTAAGGGCGTTGAGTTCTTTCTGCTTGGCGACAATGGCCTTCTCATCGGGTTTTTCGGCCTTCCACAGCGCCGCCAATTCCGCGTGCTTGACCATCATCTGCTTGCGTACGTCGGCGGTGTCATTCATGAACTTCTGCCTGAGGTCAAAGACCTTGCCGGCCTGGTCCGGGGTGAGGTTCATGGCTCCCATCATCCCGTGGCCCATGCCGCAACCCATGCCGCCGCCCATGCCGCCGCCGAAGGGGCGGGCCCAGGAAGACGCGGCCAGGCCCAGGCACAACGTCAGGGCCAATACCACTATAAGTGACTTCTTACTTGCTTTCATGCCTTTGTATCTCCTCTATCTCGGTTGAGATTCTTAAGTCCGGTCATCCGGCCTTTAGTGAATGAAACCCCAAATAATGCCGAACCCGGCGCGGGGGAGGTAATTTTTTATGGTTGGGATTATTTTTGAGAGAAGGACCGAGGCAGGGTGGGCACTGCGCCCCTTACCTCCTGGGCCAGGCGGCGCGGCCCCGGGTTTACGTCTTTTTCTCCACCTGCCGGATCAGCCGGTACACGTCCTGGGACACCGACGTGAACCGGATATCCGCTTCCTCCAAACCGGCTCCCCGGGGCTCAAGGGCAATGACCTTGCCGTAAATCTTCCCGGGGATGGTCTCAAGATTTTCATCCAGGAGATTGAGGCGCACGTCGTCCCAGGGCTGAAGATCGCCCTCCAGGGTGACTTTGGCCGCGGTATCGCAGAGGTGGGTGATGAAGGCCCGGCCGGTGGTGTCCCGGATGATCTTGTCCTTGATGCGAGAGATCTTAACGTTGATAGGGGTGGCCAGGAGAATGAGAACGTCGCACCTTTCCTTGAGGCGAATGGCGTGCTCGCCCTTGAGGCCCCGGACGTCATAGAGGGTGGCCGGCAGGGGCACCCCTTTCATCTGGACCTGCATGGACCCCTGCAACTCCACCACCTCCCGGACCCGCTCATAAACGGACTCGCTGATGAGTACCTGGCCGCCCACGGAATATGACTCCATCCGCCCGGTAAAATTGACGGTGGAACCCACGACGCTGTACTTGGCCCGTTGTTCCGAGCCGATATTGCCCACCACCACCAGGCCGGTGTTAACCGCGATGCCCATCTGGAGATAGGGCAGCCCATCAAGGTCGTTCTGCCGGTTGATCTCCTCCATCGCGGTTTGCATGGCCAGGGCACAGGCCACCGCCTGCCTGGGATGATCTTCCATGGGTTCCGGGGCCCCGAAAAAGGCCAGAATGCCGTCGCCGATAATCTCATCGATGGTGGCCCGGTGATCCACGAGGATTTCGATCATCTTGCCCAGATAACGGTTGAGAAAGGTAATCACCTGCTCCGGGTGCATGTCCGCGGTCAGGGCGGTAAAGCCCCGCAGGTCGGACATGAGAATGGACAGCTCCCGGGTCTCCCCCCCCAGTTCGAGGGCGTCCCGGTCTTCCAGCAGCCTCTTGACCACTTCCTGGGTCACGTAGCGGCCGAAAGTGTCCCGGATGAAATCCCGCTTGGCGATGTAATCCGTGAGCTGCCGCCCCATTTCATTAAAGGAGTGAGCCAGGTGCGCAATCTCCCGGGACCCGGCCTCCGGCGCGGTGGCGGCAAAATCTCCCGTGGCGATGGCCGCGGTCTGGCGGGCCAGGCTCCGCAGGGGTGCGGTAATGCGACGGGAAATGACGGTAATCACCAGGCCCAGGAAGCCCAGCCCCAGGGCGCCGATAATGAGAATCTGGCGATGCAGCGCCAACACCGGGGCGTACAATTCAGCTTCGGGATAAACCACTCCCAGGGACCAGCCGGTGCCCGGCACCGGGGCATAATACATCCAGGCAGGCCGGTCGGACAAAAAATCCCGGATCGGCGCCAGGTTCTCGCTGCCTTTGATCATGTCCCGGCCGATCTGCCGCAGGCGGGGATCCTGTCTGGCTTCGGCGATGCTGAAGATGCTGCTCCGCATGATCAGCCGCTCGTCGGGGTAGGTGACGAACACCCCGTTGGGCGAAATCAGGAAGGCGTAGCCGGTTTGGCAGACCTTCACCCCGCCGACGATATCCTTGAGCCACATGAGGGAGACATCCGCGGCCACGATGCCCAGGAAGGTTTTCTTTCCCCGGATATTCCGGAAAAAGGGCACGGAATAGGTGCACATGATGATATTGCCGCTGCCCTCGTCATAGTAGGGTTCGCTCCACATGGGGCGGTTCAGTTCCTGGGGAATTTGATACCAATCCCAATACCAGTACTGATAATGGCTGTCGCCTTCGCTGGTCGGGTCATAGCTGATGACCCCGTCCTGGCGGAAGTAGTAAGGGCAGAAATATTCCTGCTTGGGGTTAAAGGCATATTTTTCAAAGGCCACGGCCACGCCGTAAACTTCGGGATTGGTGGCGACCGTGCTCTTGATCAGCCGCAGCAGTTCCGGCCGCTGAAAGGTAAAATTATCCATCACCGCGGCCAGGTTGAGGGGGACCTTCTCCACCCCCTTGAGGACTACCGCGATTTTGTAGGCCGTGGCCCGGGTCAGGTCCCGGGCGTCATGGGCGACCTCGGTCAGCACCGCCTGCCGGGAAGTGTAATAATTATAAGCAAAGGCCGCCAGGAAGATCCCCGCGGAGCTCGTGAGAATCGTGATGATCAGGATGGTGGCCAGGCCTCTAGTTTTCATGCGACCTCGCGCAATCATGGTAAAACGCGGCGTAAGCCGGGATAGCGCGGATTAATCCGGCCTCTTGCAGTCCATGGGCCACCCGTTCATAGTCCTCCGGCTGCAGCATCCCGACAGGGCGCTTCCAACCCGGGGGCTCGATGATCTCCTTCATCTTCTCCAGCATCCATTTCTGGTGGACCCGGTCCGTCGCCACCTTGGCCTCGCTCACGTAGCGCATGACGATATCCAGAGCCTCCTCGGGATGGGCGAAGGCATACTGCCAGCCCTCGATGGAAGCCGCCACAAAGGCGCGGCACCAACGGGGATGACGCTTCAGAGTATCTTCCAGGCAATAGATGCCGTCTTCGGGAGAGTTCATGCCGTAGTCGGCCATGAAAAAAGTGGTCAGTTCTTCGGGATTGACGCCGTGACTGAGGATCTGATGGTACTCGTTGTACCACATGGCCGAAGCCACGTCGACGCCGCCCCGGAGAAACAGATTTAGGGTGGCGGTTTGCGGGACGATCGTGACGTTCAGGTGGTGTTTGCGGAAAAAGGCCAGAGGCTGCAACCGGAATCCAGCCATCCAGAGGCTGACCTTCTTGCCGTTGAGATCTGCCGGGTGTTGAATGCCGCCGGCTTTTTTGGCCACCAGCATCAGGGCGGAGCGCTGCACGATCTGGGCAATGTTGACCACCTTGACGCCCTGGGCCCGCTTTTCGATGCCGGTGGCGAGAAACATGGTGCCGAAGGTCGCCTGCCCGCCAGCCACCGCCTCGGACACCGGTGCGGTGGTACCGCCCCGCAGGATCTTGACCGCGAGGCCGTGCCGCCGGTAGAAGCCTTTCTCATAGGCCACGTAGTAGCCGGCAAATTGGGCCTGGGGAAACCATTGGGGGATAAACGAGACCGGGGCCAGGTTGGCACCCTGGGCTCCGGCCAGGGTGCAAACCCCCAGGAGGAGTAGACCCAGCAGCGCCAAAGCGGCACTCTGGGCAAAGCGCAGAATCCCAGCAAACCTGGTGATAGCTGCCGGCTTTACCATGAATACCCAAATCCCCCTAAATCCCCCTTTGCTAAAGGGGGACTTTAAAACCCCCCTTAGAAAACGGGGGACAGGGGCAGGAGTGTCCGGCAGAGATTTTGCATGAGATGGCAGATTGAAAACGAAAAATGGAGCCGGAGGGCTTTGGCCGAGGCCGGCGCAGTCTATTACCGGCGGCAGCAAAAACCCCCTCTCCCCTGCGAGGGGAGAGGGTCGGGGTGAGGGGTGGCTTCGTTGGCTGACACCCCCCTCACCCTGCCCTCTCCCCCCTAAGTGTGGAGAGGGGAAAAGCTTGAAAATTCCGTGAGATAGTCGGCTTTGGAGAATGTCCTTTTTCAAACAGATATTTCCTGACTTCCACGCAAAAACCTTGCCGGACACGCCTGGGGCAGGGGGTATTTTCATCCCCGGGGAGTTGACAAACTTATGGTTCATAGACGTTTTGCCCCGGCCTCTCGGCATGCTACCTGTGCCGCCGGATGATGCTCTGCCCTCATGCCGCCCCCGGGAGCCCGCGGAGCCCCTGGAGGAGTTCCGCGGGGACGGAAGTGAAGCTGATCGCGACCTCGAACCGGCTATCCCCCAGAGGCGTCACCTTAGTAACCTTGGCGTAGATATGACCGGGAAGCGGCTCCTGGTGGTTGTCCAAGCACATGAGGCGGACATCCTCCCACTCCGCCACCTCCGCCTCCAACATCACCAGAGCGGCGGTATCGCCCAAGTGCGTAATCCAGGCTTGGTCGGCGGCTCCGATGATGATCTTGTCCTTGAGACGATGGACTTGCACCCTGATCTTTTCCGGCAGCCGCTCCAGGTCCTCGGATCTATCCTTGAGCCGAATATTGTAAGGCTCGCCGATAGCCAGGATGTCATAGAGGGTGGCCCGCCCGGGCACCCCCTTCATCTCCACCTGAACGACATTGCCCACTTCCACCAGGTCCTTGACCCGGCTGTAGGTGGCGGCGCTGATCAGCACCTGGCCGGCCAGGGCAAAGCCTTCCATGCGGGAGGCAAAATTCACGTCGGAGCCCACCACGCTGTACTTGGTCCGCCTTTCCGAGCCGATGTTGCCCACCACCACCGCGCCGGTGTTGACCCCGATGCCCATGGTCAGGATGGGGAGGCCGTCAGCGGCGTTGGCCGCGTTGATCTCGTCCATGGCCGTCTGCATCTTCAAGGCGCAGGCCACGGCCCGGACCGGGTGATCCTCCAGGGCTTCCGGCGCCCCGAAAAAGGCCAGGATGCCGTCTCCCAGGATCTCGTCGATGATGGCCCGGTGGTCCAGGAGAACCTCGATCATTTTGCTCAGATAGCGGTTCAAAAAGGTAATGACCTGCTCCGGGTCCATGTCGGCGATGATGGCGGTGAAGCCCCGCAAATCCGACATGATGAGAGAAACCTCCCGGGTTTCTCCGCCCATTTCCAGGGCCTTTTCGCCTTCCAGCAGTTTGGTCACCACCTCCTGGGTGACGTAGCGGCCGAAGGTGTCCCGGATGAAATCCCGTTTTTCAATGTATTCGGTAAGCTGTTGCCCCAACTCATTAAAGGAATGGGCCAGGTCCGCCACTTCCCGCACCCCCCGTTCGGGCACGGCCACGGCAAAGTTGCCCTCCCCCACCTGCTGCACCCCATCCCGGAGGCGGCGGATGGGCCGGGAGAGAAGACTGGCAAACCATAACCCCGAAAGGCCGCCGATGATACACAGGGCCAGGCCCGCCAAGAGGCCGCCGATCATTACCTCGCGGTAGAGGCGTTCATAATGCCCCTGGATCTGCTGCTTCGCCAGGGCCATAGTTTCCTGGCGAGAGCTCTGCATCCGCTCTTGGGTCGGCAGAAAAAATTCATCCAGGTTGACAATGGCCGCGACCACGAAGGGGGTGCCGGGAACGTGCACCCGAGCCGAATAGCGGCTCCGTTCCCGCTTGTCTTTATCGAAAAAAGTAAAATACCCTTCCACCCGTTCTTGGGTGAAGGACCGCTTGATCAGCTCGGTGGTTTCAGGATATTGCTTTTCCCAATCCAACTGGTTGCGCCCTTCCACGGCCGGGTCGGGATGAAACAGGATGTAGCCGTTTTTATCATATAAATCCGTATAGCCCGCGGGACCATGCGGGGTGTAAATCTGTTGGACCGCGGTGGCCCGGACCAGGGTATTGGCCCGGAGCTTGGCGTAATCGTAGTTTTTTTTCCCTCC
>JBAZKX010000056.1:0-9256 GCA_041650575.1 Desulfobaccales bacterium | reverse complement strand
GCCAGGACCAGGGGCGCCTGGGCCTCCCGGAGCAATTCCCTCAGCCCCTGGTCGATCTGGCGGAAATAGCGCTGAATTCTTTCCTTGGTATCTTGGGCTTCCTGACCGTGAAACATGGCGGCCCGCTCTCCCCTGGCGCCGCCCACCCCGAGGCCGGTGCGGAATTGCAGCTGTTTGATCAGTTCATCGTATTTCAGGGCGTCGGCCAAACTCTTGGGCACCCCCTCCAGATCGTCGATGGCGCTGAGTCCAAAACGGGACCCCTCGAAGAGCCGCACGGCATTTTGGCTTAAGGCCAGCACGAAAAACTCATTGCCTCCCAGCAGGGTCAAGAGCGGCTTGATGTGAAACCGGTGCCCGACCACCACCAGCGGCTCAAAGGTGATGGGCAACTGGTAATACCGAAACATCGCCGGAGTCAGGAACAGGGCCAGCCCATCCCGTTTGTCCTTCCAGAAGGGGATGGCTTCCAACAGCTTGACGGCCGGTTCCAGCAGGGCTCCGGCCTCCGCCGCACGCACGCCATAGCCCTGGAGACCTTCCTGGGCCTCACGGATCAGGTTTTTCAGACGGGTGCGATCCTGTTGATTTTCGGTGGGCAGGCGATGGGTGGGCATATATAAGGAGACGCACGGCGTCTGGGGCGACTCGGTGAGAGTTCTCAGTTCCTCTCGGGTAAAGATTCTCATATCCGCCTCCTAGCAGGGTTGGGTTTCCGGAATCTCAGTCGATACGGTACCTCCAGGCCGATGCGATGAACAATTTTCGGACCTCCCGGGCCACCGGCTCATCTCGATGGGAGAGTTGGGGGCCAGGCGTTGACCGCGCGTGGGGCTCGCGTGATTCGGGTCCGGAGACCCTGAAGGATCAGGCCTCCCCGGCAGAGTCCGATTCGGAAGAGCTCGGGCGGGAGGTTGGCTTTCCCACCGGCTCCCCCCGGTTCCCGGGGGGAGTCGGTGTCCCATTCGGCGCCGGGTGGCCGGAAATCACATTCCCTTGGCCAGCCGCACAGTCTCTCTAATCATCTGATTGGTATAACCCCATTCGTTGTCGTACCAGCTGAAGACCTTGACCAGGTCGCCATCCACCACCTGGGTCATGCTGGGGTCAAAAATGGAAGCATGGGGATTCATGATGATATCGGACGACACAATGGGGTCTTCGGCGTATTGCAGGATTTCCTTATAGCGCCCGTTGGCCTCTTCTTGAAAAACCCGATTGATTTCTTCCACCGTGGTGGGCCGCTCGGTCACGAACACCAAATCCGCCAGGGAGCCGCAGGGCACCGGACAGCGCACCGAGACCCCGTCGAATTTCCCCTTGTATTGGGGCAAAGTGTTGGTGGTGGCCACCGCCGCGCCCGTGGAGGTGGGCACCAGGTTGGCCGCGCCGGCCCGGCCCCGCCGCCATTTCTTGTTGGGGCCGTCCACCATGGCTTGGGAGGAGGTGTAGGCGTGGATGGTGGTCATGATGGCTTTCTTGACGCCGATGCGCCGCCCCATGATCTCGACCACCGGGGTGATGCAATTGGTGGTACAGGAAGCGCAGGAGATCATCCGGTCGTCGGCCGCCGGCTTGGTCACGCCGTGAACGATGCAACAGACCTCCGGCCCTTTGGGGGGCGCCGACAGCATGGCGTATTTGGCCCCCGCGGCAATATGCTTACTCAGCCCCTCGGCCTGGGTGAACAACCCGGTGCACTCCAGGGCGATCTCCACCCCCAGGTCCTTCCAGGGTAGTTGGGCCGGGTCCTTGACACTCAAAAATTTTATGCTCCGGCCGGCAACCTGCAGGTTGCCGCCCTGGGCGGACACCCGATGCTTATATACTCCATACACCGTGTCATAATTCAGCAAGTAGACCAGGTTATCCAGCTCCATCAGATCGTTGACCGCCACCAGCTCCAAATCGGGGGTGTCCATAATAACTTTGAAAGCCGCCCGGCCAATCCGTCCCATCCCGTTAATCGCTACCTTGGTCATAGCCAACCTCCTCCTCCACTAAAGTTCATGATGGCCCATTATGTCCCATGTCCTCACGATACGCAACCGAGCTTTTCTCGGGTTTACTCTGCCGCCGCGGGGGCCATGACGGTCAGCACCGGACAGGGAGAATGGCGCGCCACTTTTCCGGCCACCGAGCCACTTACCCATCGGCGCCAGCCCGTTTGGCCGTGGGAGGCGATGACGATGAGGTCCGCGTGCTCTTGCGCGGCGACCCGCTGAATTTCGGCGGCGGCCTCTCCGGTGGTCACCAGATCCCGGCTCCGCACTTCCCCGGAGACCTGATGCGACACCAGGTCTTTCAGCATTTTTTCCGCATAAACGGCCAGTTCCTGCTGAAACAAGGGCACGTCGAAACTGGTGGCCAGCGGGGGATCGGCAAAGGCATGCGGACCCGGTACCGGCGGAATCACGTGCAGCACGCACAGCTCGGCGCCAAAGTGCCGGGCCAGCTCTTCGGCCCGCTTCAAGGCCTGGTACGAGGGTTCACTGAAATCCGTAGGACAGAGAATTCTCTTAAACGGTAACATTGCCACCTCTTGAGCTGCTTCCGGTAACTATTTAAACATAAACACCATTTTCGGAGGTTGCAAGGCCGGGGGGACCCTTAATATCTGCGCGGGGTCACCGGGCGCGGCCGGAAAGACGCCGCGCTCCACTGCCACCATCAGGGTCGCCCCTAAATTACCCTGAAATCTTGAATTTTGAACTTGCCAGAAATGGCTTGGCCCAGGGTTACCGGAAAGACTCGGGCCCTCCCGCGTCGTCCCCCAAGATTTCCGCCACCTGGCGGGACAAGGCCGCGATCCGGTAAGGCTTCTGGATGAATCCCTGGGCCCCGCCAGCCATAATCTCCTGGGTCTCCTCGTCGAGAGAGTAGCCGCTGGACAACAGAACCCTGACCGCCGGGTCGATCTCCTTCAGCTTCCGGTAGGTTTCGGCGCCTCCCATGCCGGGCATGATCATATCCAGGATCACCAGGTCGATGCCGTGCCGATCCCGGCGGAAAATTTCCAGGGCTTCAGCCCCGGTGGCGGCCTGCAGAATTCGATAACCTAGTTGCTCCAGGATCCTTTTGGCCACCAACCTGATGCTGTCTTCATCATCCACCAGCAAAATGGCCCCGGACCCGGGCACGAACCCTTTCTCCCGGAAGTTTTGCCGAACCGCGGCTTTGGGAGACACCGGCAGGTAGATATGGAACGTGGCCCCCTGGCCGGGTTGGCTTTCTACCGTGATGATGCCCTGGTGCTGCCGGATAATGGCATACGCGGAAGCCAGGCCCAGGCCCGTGCCCTGGCTCAAACCCTTGGTGGTGAAAAATGGGTCGAAAACCCGGGCCGCGGTGGCCGCATCCATACCCACCCCGGCATCGGCCAGGCTGAGTTCCACATACCGGCCCGGCGGCCGCTTGTACGGCTCGCAAAAAGCCTCGGTGAGCGTCACCTCTCGGGTGGCCAGGGTCATCTCCCCCTTCCGGGACATGGCCTGCCAGGCATTGACAAACAGATTGAGCAGTACCTGTTCGATCTGGCCCTGGTCGGCCTTCACCGGCGGCAACTGGGGATCCAGCCGCCGGATGATCTGAATATCGCTCCGGGTCCGGCAAAACAGCCTGGCGGCCTTTTCCGCCAGGGCGTTGAGGTCGAGGGGTTTAAGCGAGAAGGCGCCGCCCCGGCCCAGGGACAGCAATTGCTTGGTGAGAGCCGAGCCCTTCACCACCTCCTGCTCAATCAACTTCAGGTCCGAATAGGCCGGATCGCCGGCGTCCAGGTTGGCCAGGATCAAGCCGGTCAACCCCATGATATTCATCAGCAGATTGTTGAAATTATGGGCAATGCCTCCGGCCAAGGTGCCGACGGCCTCCATCTTCCGGTGCTGCCAGATCTGCTTTTCCATCGCCTTTTTTTCACTGATGTCGCTAAACATGGCGAAGGTCCCCAGGAAGCGGCCGTTTTCCATCAGGGGCACCGAACTCATGATCACCGCCACCGGGCCGCGGTCCCGGGCCAGCATCTCCAATTCCTTCTGCACCACGCGGCCTTCCCGGTTTTCGGCCAGGACCGCCTCCACCTCCCGGTAGTTTTCCTTATCCCAGAATTCCGTCAGGGATTTGCCTTCCAGATTGGCCTCCCCGGTAATCTCCTCCATCCGGCGATTGGCGAATTTGATGATGCCGTCCGTCTCCAAAATCCAGATGCCTTCATGGGCGTTTTCCACCAGTCCCCGGTACTGGCGCTCCGACGTTTCCAACTGGCCGTAGAGCCTGGAATTCTCCAGGGCAATGGCCAACTGGTTGGCGAAGCTGGTGGCGAACTCCTCATCCGCTTCGGTCAGGGTGCTTCCCGGCCTGACCCCGACCAGCAGCACCCCGATGACCTTATGGCGCACGATGAGGGGCGCTGCCAGCCCGGCGGCGATCCCAAGGGCCGCGATTAATGGATCCGAATGGCTGGGCCCTTCGGTGGTTTCTTCCGAGAACATCGCCAGGTTGCCGAGGAGCGCCACTCGGGCGATGGTCCGGTCCGTCTCGAAGAGAGAGATCGGGCGGCTCCGCACCCGCTCCACCGCTTCGGGAGCGAACCCGATGGCCTCTTGCAAGGACAGCGTCAGTTCCTGGTCATCCAGCAGAAAGATCATCGCCCGGTCCAGTTTGGTGAACTTGATGAGGAGATCCAGGCTGAATTGCACCAGGTCTTCCGGGTGCACGAGCGACATGGCTGCGGTGCTGGACTGGTGCAGGCACATCAGATGGTCGACCTTCTCCCGCAATTGCAGATTTAAGGCGTGGATTTCATGAAATTTATGTTTCAGGAGCTCCTTGTCCCACTCCAGCTCTGCAATAGTGGATTTGAGCAATGACCAGGGGGCCGTCAGGTGCATCAGGAATTCCCGGAAGTAAGAATTCCTCTCCCACTTAAAGTGGTATTCGCAATACTCGTCTCCGTGGAAAAAACACCGGGTTTCCACCACGTGGGCCGGCGGCAGGTTCCAGATCGTGGGGATACCCGCGTAAATGCCCTTATTGAACATGCAGAAATCTACGACTGCGGGAATATCCCGATCCCAGTGCAGCCGGATGGTGGCCCGGTCCCGCCGGGTCTCCACGATCTCGATCCTCTTGTTCTTATTGAATTTGTCATTGATTTTCTGCGCCCGTTTCAGGCTGCGCCGGGGATTCTTATAGGCAAACAGGATGATCCGCTGGACATAATTAAATTTTTTCCGCGTCGCGGCCTGAAAGCCGATCTCAAAGGCGATGTCATCTTTGCCGGTAATGCGCCTGGCATTTTCGAACATCTGGATGACCACCTCACTAGAGACCCAGTTGTTGATCTCCATGAGGAATTCCCGCGGGTCGGCCAGGGCCGCGATTTCCTGACCCAAGCCTTCCAGCAACGCGGGCACTGCGTCCGGCATCAATTCGTCAAAGTAGGCGATGATTGCCCCGGTATTCAGACAGCTATGATGTTTTTCCACGGCAGTGCTGGCCTTCACGTCGGCAGGCGTTAAACTCGATTCGATTACGCAGGAGCGGTCGGGGCCTGACTCCCGTCTCCTGGAGAACGGTAACCCGGCCTTTCCGGGCCCCTGCGGTCTCTTATTTCAGCGTTCCCGGAATAATCTTGGGGAACTAGGCTGCCGCCTTGTCCAGTATACCTGAATTTCCGTCAATATCGGTAACGAATCTCTAATGCTTAAGGAAAGTTATATTCGCCCACCGGGCTCGGGAAAAGTGGCTGAGATTTTATGAGTCCTGAGCAAAATTTTCATTGACTAAAATTATGCAGATATTATAATATATTCATAATTGAATATTGCAGATCCTGACAACGGTTTGGACGGCTAAGGCCCCGGCAGATCAAGGCAGCCACCAGGGAAGCTCATGAGCGGTCATATGACGAGCCGTTCCCTGTAAGAAAATCACTGACAGGGAGATCAGAAATTGTTGGCTTGCGCACTTTCGTTCATCAAGATAGCCTGTTTCTGTGGTAAAAGAGGCTTATGGTAAAAGTCCGGATCGTGACGCGGCCCGCTATGTTTCATTTTAACATGCCTCAGTCCTAACCCTAATCGAGATTTAATATGTTCAGCACCTTAAAGGCACCATTGGAACCGTCCCTCTCCCTGGCCGAACGCCTGGCCGCGCTGACCTCCGTCTCGGCCTGCTATCAATGCAAGAAGTGTTCGGGCGGCTGTCCCCTGACCTTTGCCATGGATTTTTATCCCGACCAGGTCATCCGTCTGGCGCTCTTGGGGCAGGAGGATCAGGTGTTGGGTTGCCGCACCATCTGGGTGTGCTCCTCCTGCGAGACCTGCACCACCCGCTGCCCCAACCAGATCGACATCGCCGGGGTCATGGACTGGCTGAAAGAGGAAGCCCTGCGGCGGGGATTTGCTTCGCCCCAACCCGGGGTGACCCGTTTCCACCAGACCTTTTTGGACACGGTACGGCTGGCCGGAGGGCGCCTCTCCGAGCCGCTGCTGTTGGGCCTGTACCAATTGAGAAGCGGCGGCACCATCGCCAAACTCAAGTCCGGGGCCCTGACCGCCGACCTCCGGATGGCCTGGGAACTGGCCCGGCGCCGCCGCCTGGTGCCGCGCCTGCCCCATCGGCTCAAGGGCGTAAAGGAAATTAAAGACATCTTCGCCAACGCGGCGAAACAGGAAAAGCCGTGAAAGTAAGCTACTATCCGGGCTGTTCCCTCGAAGGGACCGCCATCGATTACGCCGCCTCCATCGGGGGCGTCTCTCGCCACCTGGACCTGGAACTGGCGGAACTGGAGGACTGGAACTGCTGCGGGGCCACCGCGGCCCACAGCACCAACCACCAGTTGTCTCTGGCCCTGCCGGCCCGCAACCTGGCGATAGCCGAGGCCGCCGGCCGGGACGTGGTGGTGCCCTGCGCCCTGTGCTTCAACCGCCTCAAGGTGGCGGAAAAGGCCCTGCAGGGCCCCGAAGGCGCCCACCTGGGCGTGTCCTACCAGGGCGGCATCAAGATTTGGGACCTGTTGGACTATCTCTCCCAGGACGCTTATCTCAAAGACCTGGCCCCCAAGGTGGTTAAGCCCCTCACCGGCCTCAAGGCCGTGGGCTATTACGGCTGCATGGTGGCCCGGCCCCCGGCCGTGACCGACAAGAAAGATGCGGAAAACCCCCAGAACCTGGAGCGGCTCCTCAAGGTCCTGGGCGCCGAACCTATCGACTGGTCCTTTAAGACCGACTGCTGCGGCGCCGGCCTGGCCGTGGCCCGGCCCGACATCATCGACACTCTGGTGCAGCGCCTCTACGAGCGCGCCTTAAGGACCGGGGCCGAATGCCTGGTGGTCTCCTGCCAGATGTGCCAGGCCAACCTGGATATGCCCCAGAAACGCATTAGCAAGGCCTTCGGTAAAGACTATTACCTGCCGGTCTTTTATTTCACCGAACTCATCGGCCTGGCCCTGGGACACCCGGAGGTCAAGAAATGGCTGGCGGGCCACCTGGTGGACCCGCTGCCGCTGCTGGAAAAGCTGGGTTTTAGGTTTTAGGTTCTGGGAAAACGAATCCGGTCCCTCGCTTAATCGGGAAATAATGTTGATGACCACGGACCGTGAAAATTCAAATCCCCCTAAATCCCCCTTTGCCAAAGGGGGACTTTAACCCCCCTTTGAAAATGGGGCAGGGCCAGGAGTGTCCGGCAGAGATTTTGCATGAGATGGCAGATTGAAAACGAAAAATGGGGCCGGAGGGCTTTGGCCGAGGCCGGCGCAGTCTATTACCGGCGGCAGCAAAAACCCCCTCTCCCCTGCGAGGGGAGAGGGGAAAAGCTTGAAAATTCCGTGAGATGGTCGGCTTTGGAGAATGTCCTTTTTCAAACAGATATTTCCTGACTTCCACGCAAAAACCTTGCCGGACACGCCTGGGGCAGGGGGGATTTTTGATCCCTGATGGTGTGAAAAACTTTTAGTTCAGGAACGTTTAGCCGCTAAAGAAGATAAAACCATGACCGATAAAACGCAGAATTTGGATTCTAAAACCCAGAACCCAGAACCCGCCCACAAAGTGGGCGCAGTAATGGTCGTGGGCGGCGGCATTGCCGGGATGCAGGCCTCGCTGGATGCCGCGGCCGCGGGTTACAAGGTCTATCTGGTGGAGCGGAACATCTCCATCGGCGGGGTCATGGCCCAGTTGGACAAGACCTTCCCCACCAACGACTGTTCCACCTGTCTGATTTCCCCCAAGCTCATCGAGGTGGCCCGGCATCCGGACATCGAGATCCTGACCCAGGCCGAAATTGACAGGCTGGAGGGCGAGGCGGGCCATTTCACCGTTACGCTGCAGCGGGAGCCCCGCTATATCGACGCGGCCAAGTGCAACGCCTGCGGCGCCTGCGCCGAGGCCTGCCCGGTGGAATTACCGTCCAGCTTTGATGAAGGTCTAGGCAAGCGCCATGCCGCCTACCGGCATTTTCCCCAGGCCGTGCCCTCCACTTTTGCCATCAAGAAGTTCGACCGGGCCCCCTGCGTCCGGGCCTGCCCGGCCAACCTCAGCGCCCAGGGCTACGTGCAACTGGTCAAAGCCGGCAAATATGACGACTCCTTAAGAATCATCATGGACCGCCTGCCGCTGCCCGGCACCATCGGCCGCATCTGCCCCCATCCCTGTGAAAGCGACTGCCGCCGCGCCGAAGTGGACGAGCCCGTGGCCATCTGCTCCCTCAAGCGCTTTGTGGCGGACCAGGCGGACTGGAACGCCCTGCCGGTGCCGGAAATCCCCCGGAAAAACCAGACCGTGGCCATTGTCGGGGCCGGACCCGCAGGTCTGAGCTGCGCCTATCATCTGAGTATGCAGGGTTACCAGGCGGTGATCTTTGAAGCAGCAAAGGAAGCCGGTGGCTGGCTGCGCTACGGCATCCCGGAATATCGTCTGCCCCGGGAAGTCCTGCAGCGGGAAGTGAACTACCTGCAACGCCTGGGAGTGGACCTGCGCTATAACTCCCCCATCGGCGAGGGCACCAGCATCAACGATCTCCTCACCAGGGACGGTTTTGCTGCGGTCTTCCTCGGGGTCGGCACCCAGGAGTCCATCCGCCTGCCGGTGCCCGGCGCCGACGCCGACGGGGTCCTCTGGGGCGTCGAGTACCTGAAAGAAGTGAACTCCGGCGGCGAGTCCCCCACCCAGGGGAAAAGGGTAGTGGTCATCGGCGGCGGCAACGTGGCCATCGACGTGGCCCGCACCGCCAAGCGCCAAGGCGCGGCCCAGGTGACCAT
>JBAZKX010000055.1:0-9583 GCA_041650575.1 Desulfobaccales bacterium | reverse complement strand
AGGGAGGCCAACAGGGCAATGACCACGGTGAAGGCCAGGGGCGCGAACATTTTCCCTTCCATGCCTTGCAGGGTCATAATGGGCAAAAACGTCAGGGCGATGATCAACTCCCCGAAGAGGCTGGGCTTCCGCACTTCCAGGACGGCGTTGAGCACGGTGCGCCCAAAGTTACCCTCGGGGGGCATCTCTCCCAGGCGATGCATGACGTTTTCCACCTGGATGATGGTGCTGTCCACGATCATGCCGATGGAAATGGCCAGCCCCCCCAGGGACATGAGGTTGGCGGACAGATCCACCTGCCGCATGGCGATGAAGGTAGCCAGGGCCACCAGGGGGAGGGTCAAGGCGATAACCAGCGCCCCCCGGAAACTGCGCAGGAACAGGTACACCACCAGGATCACCAGGAGGACGCCCTCGGCGATGGCCCGGCCGACGGTGTTGATGCAGTCTTTGACCAGGCCGGTGCGGTCATAGAAGGCCTTGAGCGTCACCCCCTGAGGGAGGATGCCGCCGGCGTTCAGTTGGGCGACCTTGTCCTTGACTGCGGCCACCACTTCCCGGCCGCTGCCGCCCCGGATCATCAAGACGATGCCGGCCACGGCTTCCCGTTTGCCGTCCTTGAGCACCGCGCCCCAGCGGGTGGCCGGGCCTTCGCTTACGGTGGCCACGTCCTTGACCAGCACCGGGGTGCCGTTAACTTCTTTCAGCACCACCGCGTCAATGTCCTGGACGGACTGCATCAAACCCAGGCCTCGCACCAGGGCCTGCTCGCTGCCTTTTTCCAGGATGTTGCCGCCGGCGTTGGCATTGCTCGCGGTGAGGGCGCTAAAGACCTGCTTCAAGCTGAGGTCGAATTTCCGCAGCCGGTCCGGGTCCACCTGGACCTGGTATTGCTTGACGTAGCCGCCGAAGGAGTTGATGTCGGTGACGCCGGGCACGGTTTTCAGCAAAGGCCTGACAATGGCGTCCTGGATGGTGCGCAGGCGTATGAGGCGAGCGGTCTCCTGGCCAGCTGAGGCCGGCGGCGGTGCGTTCTCTTCTTCCAGGGTATATTGATAGATTTCGCTTAAGCCCGTGGCGATGGGCCCCAGAACCGGATCCGAGCCCCGGGGTAATTTCTCCTTCGCGGCGATGAGTCGCTCTAACACCAGTTGCCGGGCGAAGTAGAGGTCCACGTGGTCGGCGAAGACCACCGTGATCAGCGAAAACCCGAAGCGGGAGACGGAGCGGAGCTCGGTCATATCGGGCAGACCCGCCAACTGCACCTCGATGGGGAAAGTTACCTGCTTTTCCACTTCTTCGGGAGACATGCCCGGCCAGGTGGTATAGACCTGCACCTGGACATTGGTGACGTCCGGGAAGGCGTCCACCTGGAGCTTTAAAGACGCATAAACCCCGTAGGCCACCAGTCCCGCCAGGGCGATCAGGACCAGGAAGCGCTGGCGCAGGCAGCTTTGAATGACCTTGTCAATCATCGTTGGCCTCCCCGCGGCGGGCGTTAATGAGCATGTCCATGCTCACCGCCCAGTCCGCCCCGGCCGCCTTTTTCCAATTCGGATTTCAGGGTAAAGCCCCCCTGCACCACCACCGGCTCCTCCGCCTCCAGACCTTCCAACACCTCGACGCGGCCCCCACCCTTTGCTCCGGTCTTAATAAGATGCTTCTGATAGGTGCCGGGAGCCATTTCCACGAAGACGAAGTTCGCGCCGTTGGCGGCCAGGACCGCGGTTTCCGGGATGCTGAGGGCGCTGCGGCTTCCCACCCGGACGGCGATATTGGCGAACATCCCGGCTTTGAGCAGGTTGTTGGGATTATCCACCCGCACCCGGGCCCGGACGGTGCGAGTGGCTTTGTCCACCATGTCGGCCAGGTAATCCACCCGGCCCGGAAAATCCTCCCGGGGCAAGGAGCTGACGGTGATGGTGGCCGCAGAACCTGCGCGCACTAAAGGCAAATCCTTCTCGGGGATCTGGACGAAGCACCAGAGGGCGGAGGTGTCAGCCACGGTGAACAGCTCCTCCTCTTCCTTGACCACCAGGCCCGGGGTGATTTTGCGGTCCACGACCCGACCGGCGATGGGGGAACGCAGGGCGAAGATGGCTCCGGACCGGGCGCCTTTCGGCACAGACGCGGGCGCGGCGCTGCCGGCTCCCAGGAGGCGGGCGCGGTTTTGAGCATAATCCAGATCGGCCCGCTCGACTTCCAGCCGGGCCTGACGCTCCTGGAGTTCGGCCCGGCTGATGGCCTTGCCCTCAAAAAGTTGGCGGGCCCGGTCATAGGCCTGTTGGGCGGCGTTGAATCTGGCTGCGGCTTGCCGGGAGGCCATCTGAGCCTGACCCAGTTCCACGCTGTCGATGATCGCCAGGGTATCACCGGGCTTTACCATTTGTCCGTAGTCCGCGACGATCCGCACCACCCGGCCCGGCACCCGAGAACTGATTTTAGCCAGACGCTCTTCGTTGAAGACTAGTTCGCCGGTAAACGACACCTGGTTGTCCAGGGGGCCGAGGACCACGGGGGCCGTCTCGATTTTGGCCTGCCGCACCGCCTCCGGGGTCAGCTTTACCTGGCCGGCCGGCGGCGCCTGGGGTTCTTTCGTATCGTCATGATCGGCATGATCGTCATGTTGAGTATGGCCGTGATCCGCAGGGTGGTCGTGGTCATGCCCCTCGTGGACATACCACCACCCCAGGAGACCAGACAGACTGAGGGCAACCAGGACGAATACCAGCCACCGGCTCTTGGTCAAACGCACCCGCATCACTTGGCACCTCCCCCGGTCAACCGCCAGAGTTCCACCCGAGCCAGGCGGTAATCCAACAGGGCCTTGTGGTAGTCCTGCTCCGTGCCCCGGTAAACCCGCCGGGAATCCAGGAGTTCCAGCAGGCTGGTTTCGCCGTGCTCATAACTGAACTGGGCCACCCGGAGAGATTCCGCCGCCTCTTTGAGGATGGCGGTCTGGAAAGACTCCACCTGCCGGCGGGCCGTTTCATAGAGGCTGTACTGAGCAGCCAACTTGGTCTCCAGGTCTTGCTTCAGGAGCCGGAGTTCGGACTTGGCCTGGCTTTTAGCCGCGGCGGCCTTGGCTACTTCGCCTTCTTTGCGGTTCCACAAGGGCAGGGGCAGGCTGAGACCGCCCCCGGTGGCATGCAGGTCCACATCCTGGATATGAAAAACCTTTACCGTGACCTCGGGCACCCAGGCCTGGCGCTCGGCCCCCAGGGTGCTCTCGGCCTGGCGGACCTGGGCTTCCTGAGCCGCCAACAAGGGATGAGAGGCCAAGGCCGCTTCCTGCCAGCGCGGCAAGGGCACCATTGGATCAACAACTTTAGATTCGGCGGACAGGGCGAAATCCGCGGCCAGGCCGCCGCCCAGGAATTGCTGCAAGACCTGCCGGTCCCCTGCCAGGGTGGTTTTGGCCCGGCCATATTCCCGTTCCAGGGAGAAAAACTCCACCCGGGCCTTGACCAAGTCGATGGGCCGGCTTTCTCCCAGGCGCACCCGTTTTTCGGCCATATCCAGGAGGGTTTTGGCCGACTCCAGGTTTTCGGCGGCGATCCTCACCAATTGCTCGCCGGAGATGACCCGGTAATAGAGTTCCCGGCAGCGGGCCCGGACGTTGATCTGTTCCTGAGTGAGTTTCTCCTGGGCCGAGTTGATGCCGAAGCGGGCGGCCTCCTGCTTCTTGCCCCGGCGCCCCGGCCACTCTAGGGTCTGGGACAGGCCGATACTGAAGCCCGCGCCATATGTCCCCCCTTCCATGGCCCTTTGGCTGCTGACCAAACCTTCCGCCTCCGGGTTAGGATACTGACGCGCGATGCGGAGCTCCGCTTCACTTTTGCTGATCTCGGCCCCGGCAATCTTCAGAGCCGGGTGCGTCTTTAAGGCCATATCTTCCAGTTCCGGGAGGGCATAGGTCCGGGTGTCGGCCAGAGCCCCGCCGGACCAAAGCGGCGCCAGACATAAAACTGCCCCCACGGCAAGCCTCTTAAGGTTCACCATACACCTCCGTGGTTACGCGGGTGATTACTGAAATTTATAAAAAAAGAGGTGGTTAAATAGAGCGGCTGGGGCTAGGCCCGGGGGGGACGGAAAATGCTGGAGGCAAAGATTAGGAAGGCCGGTTGCTCTTCGCTGGCCTGGTAAGGTGAGATGTAATGACTGACTACCGGCGCGGGGCTGGCCGCGCACAAAAGAGGCATCGAGTGGCCGCCGCAGCATTTGCTATGGGCACAATCCCCCGCGCAGTTATGGCTGTCGGCATGACAGGGGATCAGCCAGGCCAAGACCAGCGCCGGCAGGAGAACGAGTCCCACGAGCACTATGACCAGACTGCGGGAGCTTCTCGCGAAGTTCATGTTAATTTAGATAATCTTTCCAAAACTTCATGTCAAGTTATTCCGGGGGATTATGATTAATAACTAAAAAAGCGGCCCATAGGACTGCGTATGTGCAGAGCCTGTCCTTGATTATAGATTTTATTTTGTTAATATTATGTGAACAAGATTGACTTTGACAAAAAATGGTTTAGTCTTTATGCAGGTTCTGCCCGCGGGGGCCCAGCCCTGACAAAGCGCGGGGTTCTTATAACTCATGGTTTTGTTTGAATAAGTTTGAAATCCGGTTTTTGAACAATCTTCCTGCCGCCGGGGTTTACGGGAAAAAATTTGGTCATAGGTGCAGCCCAGACACCAGAAATGCTCCCCGAAACCCTGAACCCGAAAACGGGCTGCCTCCTTATTCCTAACTCGCCTCAGTCAACCGTTAAGTTATCCACCGCCATTCTTGCCGTAATCGACCAGATCACACTATTCGCCGGCGCAGGCCGGAATGACCGCGGGGGCGGCAAAGCCGGAACCCGCGACCCGGACCACGCGGATCAATCAAGCTGGCGCATTCTCATCATTGAGGACGATTCTTTCAGCGTAGAGCTTTACACCATTCTGCTCGAGGCCTCCGGCTACAACACGCTGCCGGCGGCAGATGGGGAGGAGGGCCTGGCCTTGGCGCGCCGCCAGAAGCCTGATTTGATCATTTGTGACGTCATACTCCCCAAAATGGGGGGCTGCGAAATAGTCCGGGATCTCAAGGCCGATCCGGTTCTGCGGCTGATCCCCATCATCGCGGTGACCGCCCTCGGCTCCTTGGGCGACCGCGAGCGTCTGCTGGCCGCGGGTTTTGACGGTTATATCGCCAAACCCATCGAGGCCGAAACCTTTTCCAGCCAAATCGTCAGCTTCTTGCCTGAGGTGCATTAGAGATTAACCGGCCCGATGAGAAGGGGCTGGCACAGGATGGGTTTTATGAAGCCACGGAAGGCAACCCCGGGACCGGCATCATTTCTAATCTTCGGCAAGCGAAAAAATGGCCACCATTCTTGTCGTTGATGACCGCGCCCCCGACCGGGAACTGCTGTCCACTCTGCTAAGCCATGGGCGGCACCGGGTGTTGGAAGCAGTCGACGGCGGCGAAGCTTTGCGGCTGTTGCGGGCCGAACATCCTGACCTGGTAATTTCCGACGTTCTGCTCCCCAAGATGGATGGCTATGAGCTGGTCCGGCAGATGCACCTCGACCCGGCCATCTCCGAAACCCCCGTCATCTTCTATACCGCGGCCTTCAATGAGCAAGAGGCCCGCGACCTGGCCCGAGACTGCGGCGTTACCTTGATCCTCTCCAAACCGACCGAACCCCAGATCATCCTGGAAAAAGTGACGGAGGCGCTCAACGGCAAAGGCGCCAACGTGGTCGCCTCCTTGCCTGCCGCTTTCGAAGAGAAGCACCAAGAGCTGCTCATAGGCAAACTCATGCGGCAAGTGGAGGAGCTGCAGCAAAGCGAGGAACGCCTCCAGGCTAAAACCCGGATCTTGACGGGCATCAACCGGGTCTTTCACGAGGCCTTGACCTCAGAGTCCGGGGAAGAATTGGCCCGCACCTGTCTGGAGGTGGCGAAAGGTTTGACGGGAAGCCGGCTGGCTTTCATGGGCAAGGTGAACCAGGCTCGCACGTTGGATATTATCTTCAGCGACCGGGAGTGGGCGGCCTGCCCACAGGAATCAGACGTGGAAGGATGGCCTGACGCCTTGTCGCACCTCCAGGGCTGCTTCGAAAAAGTCATAATCGAGGGACGCTCCCTGATCGCTAATGACCTGGAAGGTCATCCCGGCAATGCCGCCGCACCCCCGGACTGTCCCCCCCTCACTGCCTTCTTGGGGGCGCCGTTAAAATATGCCGGCCAGACCATCGGTCTCATCGCCTTGGGGAAAATAGCCGGGGGCTTCGACATGACCGACCAGGAAGCTGTAGAGAACCTGTCGTTCGCCGTTATTGAGGCCTTCCTGCGCAAACAAACGGAAGAGGCGTTGCGAAAGGCTGAAGAAAGATATCGAAGCATTTTTGAAAACGCCATTGAAGGGACCTTCCAGAGTACCCCTGAAGGGAGATATAGAACGGCCAATATAGCTATGGCAAAAATGTTCGGTTATGAATCGCCTGAAGACCTGATGGCGAACATCACCGATATAAGAACACAAGTTTATGTTGACCCCCAGCGCAGAGACGAAATTATGCACCAATTGGAAAGGGATGGGTTTGTCAAGGAGTTCGAATATCAGGGCTTTCGTAAGGATGGCAGTACCTTTTGGATTTCCGAGAATGTCCGAGCGGTTAGAAATCAGAAAGGCGAGATCTATGGCTACGAAGGGTTTATGCAGGATATCACCGAGCGCAAACGGCTGGAAGAGGCGCTACGGGATAATGAGCAGTTCCTGACGGATATCTTCAACTATATTCAAGACGGCTTAAGTATCCTGGACCCGGACCTCAATATCATGCGGGTTAATCCGGCCATGGAGAAATTCGGCTACCCCCAGCCGCTGGTGGGAAGGAAATGTTATGAGGTTTATCAGGATCGAAATTCACCTTGTGAAAACTGCCCTGCCTTGAAAACTCTTCTCACGGGCAAGGCCAGCCGGAATGTGGTGAGGGGATATCCGACCAACCATGCCGAGCAATTTTTGGAAATCCTTACTTATCCGTTGAAAGACCAGGCCACGGGGCAGATAAAAGCGGTTATCGAATTTGTGCGGGATGTCACCGAACACAAGCAAGCCGAGGAAGAACGGTTGCGGTTCAGCAAACTGGAGTCCCTGTCTACCCTGGCCGGCGGTATCGCCCACGACTTCAACAATATTCTGACTGCCATACTCGGGAATATCGGCCTGGCCGCGCTGCATGACCGGATAGACCCTCAGGTCCGAGGCAGGCTGGCTCAGGCCGAACAGGCATGCGAGCAGGCTCAGGCCTTGTCCCGGCAACTGCTCACCTTTGCCAAGGGCGGGGCGCCGATTAAAAAGAATGTGTCTCTGGCTGAATTACTCAAAGGTTCAGCCATGATGGCGTTGTCCGGTTCCAAGTCCCGTTGTGAATTTTCCATCCCTGAGGATCTCTGGTTAGTCAAAGCAGATGCCGGACAGATCAATCAAGTTATTCAAAATTTGCTCATCAATGCTGACCAGGCCATGCCAGAGGGCGGGATTATCAAGATACGAGCGGAAAATAGATTTATGGAAGCAGAATCGAATTTCCCGATACCCGCGGGTAGATATGTTAAGTTCGCCGTCGCCGATCAAGGAGTTGGGATTTCCTCAAAATATTTGGGAAAAATATTCGACCCCTATTTCAGCACCAAACAAAGAGGCAGCGGATTGGGCCTGGCCACGGCTTTTTCAATTATTAAGAATCATTCCGGATACATGCAGGTGGAGTCCCAGATAGGTGTCGGCACCACTTTTCAGATCTACTTACCAGCTACGGACAAAGAATTTCCTGCCGAACCGGAAACGGTAAAACCGACCATGGGGCAAGGGAAAGTCCTGGTAATGGACGATGACGAAATGGTCAGAGAAGTTTTAGGCAGGATGTTGATCCGGTTGGGCTACGAGGCGGATTTTGCCGGGGACGGAACTCGGGCCCTGGAAAAATTTGTCAGGGCTAAGGAGACCAATCAGCCGTTTGATGCGGTAATCCTGGATCTGACCATTCCCGGCGGCATGGGAGGCAAAGAAGCCATACAAGGTCTCCGGAAAATCGATCCGCAGGTAAAGGCCGTAGTTTCAAGCGGCTATTCAGAGGACCCGATCATGGCTAATTTTCGAGAATACGGGTTTACTGAAGTCATCGCCAAACCGTATCGGGTGGCGGAACTGAGTAAGATATTGCAAAAAGTCATTCCTGGGAAAAGAGCCAAGTAAAAGGCAATTAATGGTTCACCGCAGAGACGCAGAGAAAGAGATGGAGAACTTCTGCGTCTCTGCGGTGAATAAATAGATTTTAGGCAGGATTCCATTAAGTTTGGAGGATGGGCGGAATGGTTGCCAGCAGGATCGTGGGCAATACGGTGCAGGTGGATGACTTTTTGGGAAATATCCTGGAGTCATCCTCGGATTATTCCATCATCGGCAATGATCTGAAAGGGAAAATCATTTCCTGGAATGAAGGCGCCCGCCGGTTGTACGGCTACGAAAGGAGTGAGGTTATCGGGAAATCCTCCAATCTCCTGTACACCCCGACGGAGGTGAAGGCCGGGCTTCCCAAACAGATGCTGAAAACCGCCCTGGATGACGGCAAATGGGAAGGCACGATTACCCGGGTGCGCCGGGACGGGGTGCAGTTTCCGGCCCATACCGTGAGCTTGCCGCAGCGTGACGCCAAAGGCGAGCCCGTCGGCCTGCTGCTCATCTCCAAGAGCGTTGCCAGTGAGACCCGGCTGTCCAAGGTCAAGAGGCTCCTGGATAACAAGATATTGGGTGATAACGCCGAGGTGGTGGACTTCCTGGGCAACATCCTGGAGTCCTCCACCGAGTACTCCATCATCGGCAAGGAACTGGACGGGACCATCATCCTCTGGAATGAGGGCGCCCGGCGGCTGTACGGCTACGAGCCGGAGGAGGTGATCGGCAAGGCCAACTCCTCCATCCTCCATACCGAAGAGGACGTGGCCGCCGGCAAGCCGACCGAAATGATGGCCGCGGCCTTGAGAGAGGGCAAGTGGGAAGGCACCATCTCCCGCCGCCGGAAAAACGGAGATATCTTCACGGCCCGGGTGGTCATCACTCCGCGCCGGGACGTCTCGGGCCAGCCGGTAGGTTTCCTGTTGATCTCGAAGGACTACTCCAACGAGATGCGGTTCAGCGAGGAGGTCCGCAAGGCGAAGCTGTTCGACAGCGCCATCGTCAGCGACGCCCAACAGGCGGTGGACTTCATCACCAACATCTTGGAGTCCTCCACCGAGTATTCGGTCATCGGCAAAGACCTGGACGGCAAGATCCTGCTCTGGAACGAGGGCGCCCGGCGGCTTTACGGCTACGATCCCGAAGAGGTGGTGGGCAAGGCCAACTCCGCCATCCTGCACACCGAAGAAGACGTGGCGTCCGGCAAGCCCCGGGAAATCCTGGAGGCCGCCCTGCACAACGGCAAATGGGAAGGCACCATCACCCGGCGCCGCAAAAACGGCGACCTGTTCACCGCCCGGGTGGTGATCACGCCCCGCCGCGATTCGGTGGGCCGGGCCATCGGTTACCTGCT
>JBAZKX010000054.1:0-9617 GCA_041650575.1 Desulfobaccales bacterium | reverse complement strand
CAGCCTGTGGTCCAGAAGAGGTAAATGGTGACCGGCTTAGCCGCCGCCTGATTGACTTGAGGGGAAAGGCCATAGCAGAAGAAAAGGAGGCAGGAAAATACCAGGATTTTTTTTATCATCAGGGTATGGACAAGGCCGTATTAATCAGGCCGGGGATTATTCGCAGTACTCTGAATCCCCAAAAACATCTTAAAAAATTGCGGTTCGCCGAGAGCCCGGGCCAGTTCCCGGAAGGAGACATAGATAAAAAACAGGAAAACCAGCCAGATTTGCACCGCCCAGAAGTGCGGCCAGACAGTTTTATCCCAGTGATGCTCGATAGCCAGCCTCAAGTCCCGATACTGCCACCAGAGAGGGAGAAGGTATTCCAGCGACCTGACCGCCAGGGCGACCAAGACGTAGATCACGGTCTTCCAGACAACGTTGTAAATTAAGGGTTTATCGGGGTACTTATTGATAAACCGAATATTATCCGCAATCAGGACCACCTTTCCCACAATGAGAGCGCCGATGGTGGCAGCGAGATGGCCGGAAAAATTAATGTGGTATTGTTCCAGTATGAGTCTTTTGGTGAGAATGATCACGTTGAAGGCCACAAAGAAAAAGAATGTCGGGGCGATGAGTTCCAGCAATTCGCGTTTCAGGGCTCTCAGAATCCTCTGCATGAAGACCACCACAGGAATTATTGCTCCCAGAGGACCGTGCCGCAATCCTTCAGATCATAGCCGCCCAGGGCGGCGGCGGCCGTCTGGAACTCCGGGGAGCGGATGACCGAGAGCAGCGTCTGGAAACGCGCGTCGGCAAAGGTGGTCTCGGGCACCACCAGGTCATAGCGCTCGGGTAGCAGGGGGATAAAATCCAGCCCCAGGGCCCGGGCCGCGGCCAGAATTCCCAGACCCACGTCGGCGGTGCCGGAAAAGACGTTCACGGCCACGGCCATGTGGGTGTACTCCTCCCGCGCGTAACCCTGGACCTGTCCGGGGTTAAGCCCTTCCTGCTCGAGCAGGTAATCCAGGAGGAGCCGGGTGCCGGCGCCCCGCTGCCGGTTGATGAACCGCAGTTCGGGCCACACCAGGTCCCGGATGGTCCTGATGGCCTTGGGGTTGCCCGGGGCCACCATGAGGCCCTGCTCCCGCCAGGCCAGGTTGATGAGCTTTAAGGGCACGCCCGGCAGATAGCGCTCGATAAAGGGCACGTTGTAGGTATTGGTCTCGGGGTCCAGCATGTGACTGCCCCCCAGGTGGGCCCGGCCCTGGCGCAGGGCCATGAGGCCGCCCAGACTGCCCACGTGCCCCGAGGACAGGCGCAGGCGGTGATCCCGGCGGTGCAACAGGTTGGCCAACAGGTCGATGGTGTTGTCGTGGCTGCCCAACACCACCAGGGTGCCTTCGATGTCCTCGGGGGTCACCAGAAGCTCGGCCGCAACCGGGCGATCTTCCTCCAGGCCCTCGCTCAAGGCCGGCACGACCAGCATCCCGTCCGCCCGCACCAGAGAGGTGATGGTCCCGGCCCCCCGGGGCAGGGGGGTGGCGATGACCTTGTCCCCCACCCGGCCCAGGGTGACTCGGATGAACTCCGTCAGACCGGGCTTGGATGGCAGGTTCTGGGCCGGATAGACCGTGAGGGTTGGCCGGGGTGTCAGGCGCACCCCGGCCAGGCCGGCGATCAAGGGCGCGGCGAACTGCTCGAAGGACAGCACCGCGGACACGGGATAGCCCGGGTTGCCGATGACCGGCTTGCCCTGCACCACTCCCAGGACCGTGGGTTTGCCCGGCATCATGGAGACCCCGTGCACCAGCACTTCGCCGAGCGAGTCGATGGCCCGGTAGGTGTAATCCTCGGTGCCCGCGGAAGACCCGGCGTTGATCAGGACCAAGTCGGCCGCGTCCACAGCCTCCTTTAAGGCCGCGGCCAGGGCTTCGGGGTCGTCACGCACGATGGGCCGGACGCTGGGCTCACCGCCGGCGGCGGCCACCAGGCCCGAGAGGATGACGGAATTAAATTCCGGCAGCCTGCCGGGAGGCAGGTCGCGCTCCAACTCCGTCGCCGGGATTAGTTCAGTGCCGGTGGGGATGATGGCGACCCGGGGCCGGCGGCGCACCAATGCCACGGTGACCCCCGCGGCCAGCAAGGCCCCCTGGGCCCAGGGAGTAATGTTCACTCCTTCGGGGAGCACCATTTCCCCCTTTACCAGATCCTCGCCCACCCGGCGCACGTGCTGCCAGGGGAAGGTGGGGGCCTCTATGGTGATGGGGTCGGCCTCGGGGTCCGGGACCTGCTCCACCATGATCACTGCATCCGCGCCCGGCGGCATAAGATGGCCGGTGTTGATGGGAAAGGCCTCATGGCCCACGGCCAGATGCTTGGGACGGTCGGGCGTGGCCCCGAAGGTCGCGGCCGCGGCCACCGCAAAGCCGTCCATGGCCGCCTGATGCGCGGCGGGAGAAGACCTCAGGGCCATGATGGGGGTCGCGGTGACCCGATCTCGCGCCGCGGCCACGGGGATTTCCTCGGATCCGGCCATGGCCTCCAGATCAAACCGGGCCAACCAGATTTCCCGGGCCTCTTCCAAAGATTTCATGCTGAGATAGATGCGGCGTTTCATAGGGTTATCCTTTATGTTTTGAGGGGAGGGCCGGGGGCAATGGGGACCGCCTGAAGTGCTTACTCGGAAAGCATTGTATCCCCAAACAGGAGATTAATAAAGGCCAACTTGTAGGGGGGGAGCAGCTTGTCCCGGCGGGTGACCAGGGCCAGGTGGTCCGGCTTGAAATAGTGGCCCAGGGGGATGAAGGCCAGGCGGCCCGGCCGGGGCAGGTGGCGGGCCAGGGTGGCGAAAGCGAGGCCCAGGCCGGTTTCCACGTAGCGGGCGCTGAGTTCGACGTTGGAGGACTCCAGGATGATGCGGCAGGTGAGACCGAGCCTACGGAAGCGGTCCTCCAGGAAGTGGCGGCCGCCGGATTCGTGCCCGGGCGGCGGCAGGATCAAAGGGTAGCGGGCGATCTGCCGCCAGGTAACTCGGCGCACCTGCGTCAAGGGGTGGTCCGAAGGGGTCAGGAGGACGGTGTCCACCGGCTGCCAGCGCCGGGCGGCCAGGTCCCGGGGGACCAGAGACTCCAGGGCCAGGCCGAAATCGATGTCGCCGTCCCGCACCAGGGGAAAGACCGCGGCCTGGGGGCGGTCCAGCAGGGTCAGTTCCACCTGGGGAAACTGGCTCAGGTAGGCGACGAGGGTCTCAGGCAACAGGTGATAGAGAGTGGTGAAGGGCGCGGCCAGGCTGAGGGGCCCCTGGGGCCGGTCCTGGAGGGCCCGCAACTCGTCCTGGAAGCGGTCCCATTGGGCCAGCAGCCCCCGGGCCAAGGCGAAGAGGCGCTCGCCGGCGGGCGTCAGCTTGAGGCGGCGTTTGCCCAGGCGCTCCAAGAGCGGGGTGTCCAGCTCGTCTTCCAGGGCCTTGACCTGCTGGCTCAAGGCCGACTGGGTGCGAAAGGTGGCCTCCGCGGCCCGGGTGAAACTCCCCAGTTTGGCCACGTGGTAAAAACCCAGGAGTTGCTGCCATTCCATAAAAAAGCCTAATCAATATCATAAAATTAATTAATTTTACTTATCATGGGATTTAGCAGAAAATCATCCTTAGGCAAAGTTAAATTTTCTGGAGGTGCGTCATGAAAGACTCCTTGCAACCCGGCCTGAAATACGAGTTTGAGTTTCAAGTGCCGGAAACCAAGACCGTCCCCTTTCTCTACCCCGAGTCCCCGGAGTTCCAGCAGATGCCCCGGGTGTTGGCCACCGGATATATGGTGGGTCTGTTCGAATGGGCCTGCATCCAGGCCCTCAACCCTCATCTGGACTGGCCCCGGGAGCAGACCGTGGGGATCGCGGTCAACCTGAGCCACGTGGCCGCCACCCCGCCGGGCCTGGTGGTTACGGTGCGGGTTCTCCTCGAGAAGGTGGAAGGCCGCAAGCTCACCTTATTCATCGAGGCCGACGATGGGGTGGACCTGATTTCCCAGGGCTACCATGAGCGCTTTATCATCGACGCGGCCAAGTTCAACGCCAAGGTGGAAGGCAAGGCCAGGGCCGCGGGCGCAACCCCGGAGTAAACGGACGCCGGGGCGGGACCTCCTGCCCCGGCGGTCCGGGAGCCTTCTGAAGCACCTGGCGATGGCGCTTTGGATTTCCCCCCCAATTCCCCACGGAACTTTAGCCTGCCTGCGACCCCCACCGGGACAGGCACTGCCCTGAGCAGCTCAGGGTTTTTTCCGGCGCGCCCCAATTCCAGCCCGCAAATCCACCCAGACGGTTTTCACCGCAACCCTTTCCGTGGTATGCTGCACCCAGAGGCTTCAACCCTAAACTAATTCCTCCTTTCGACCGACAAATACTGAGATGGACGAGAAAACCAGGGAGCTTGACGGACAGGCAGGGGTAAACCCCCGGAAGCGCACCGCCTGGCGGGCCCGGTGCGGGTATCGGCCCCTGGCCTGGTGCCTGGGCGCGGCCGCGCTGCTGGCGATCCCCGAGGCGGCCTGGGCCGGCGGCGACGGCGGGGGCCACGGCCTGCTGGGCGCCATCGGCATCAGCATCATCGCCGCCACGGTCCTGGCCTATCTGGCCTACTTGACCAAACAGCCGCTGCTCTTAGCCTATATTGCCGCGGGTGCGGTCATCGGCCCCAAGTTCGGGTTCGGGTGGGTGCAGAGCCAAGAGGATATCAGGATTATCGCCGAGATCGGCCTGATTCTGCTGTTGTTCATGATCGGGCTGGAGCTGGACCTCAAAAAGCTGAAGGAGTCGGGCAAGGACCTGATTACTACGGGCATTTTGCAATTCGTCCTGTGCGCCGTCATGGGGCTCGGTTTCTTCATGCTGCTGGGGTTTACCATCGGCGAGCCCTACGAATACCGGATTTTTGGCGTCAAGGTGCTGGGCAGCGAATACGACCTGCTTTACCTGGCAGTATGCATGGCCTTGAGCAGCACCACCATCGTAGTGAAGCTGCTCTATGAGAAGTTCGAACTGGACACCCTGGCCGGCCGGCTTACCTTGGGCGTCCTGGTGTTTCAGGATATCTGGGCCATAGTGGTCCTGAGCATCCAGTCCTCCCTGGCCAACCCGCAACTTCTGGCCATCTTGAGGGATTTCGCCGAGGCGGGCCTGGTCGTCGTCATCAGCCTGGCCCTCAGCAAATATGTACTGGGCTATATCTTCCGCAAGATCGCCAGGCTCCCGGAACTCGTCCTGGTGGCCTCCCTGGGGTGGTGCTTTTTGATCGCCGGCCTGGCCGGCGAGTTCGGCCTCTCCCTGGAAATGGGGGCCCTGATCGCGGGCGTGGCCATCTCCACCTTCCCCTACAACTTGGATATCATTGCGAAAATCGTCAGCATCCGGGACTTTTTCATCACCCTGTTCTTCGTGGCCTTGGGGATGGCGATTCCCAATCCCCTGGACAACCTGGGCATGTTCCTGGTGGCCGGGGCCGCGGCCCTCTTTCTGGTGGCCTCCCGGTTCCTGTCGGTCTATCCCATCCTGTACTTCCTCAAGAACGGCAACCGGGTGAGCCTCTTGACCTCCATCAACCTGTCGCAACTCAGCGAGTTTGCCCTGGTGATCACCGTTATCGGGGTGAAGGAAAAACATATCGTCCCGGACATCCAGACCATCATCATTTTCGTGTTCGTGGTGACCTCGGTGGCCTCCACCTACATGATCAAGTTCAGCCACCAACTCCAGGAGGTTCTCGGCCGGGGCCTGGCCGCGATCGGCTTCAAAGATCTCGCCAGCGCCCCCGCGGAGGCAGCCAAGGAACACAAAGACATCGCCCTATTGGGATTTTTCCGGGTCGCCAGCGCGCTCATCCGGGAGGTGGAGGACGCGGCCGGGGACCTCAAAGACAAGATGGTGGTGGTGGACTTCAACCCCGGGGTTTTGCAAAAATTGCCGCAGCACGGCGTCAGGGTGTTCTATGGGGACATCAGCAACCCGGAGACCCTGCACCACGCCGACCTGGAAGAGGCCAGGATCGTCATTTCCACCATCCCCGATGAAATCCTGGTGGGAACCAGTAATCAAAGACTCATCGACACTATTAGGAAAATGGCCCCCGAGGCCCGGATCATCGTCACCGCGGAAAGCCCGCTACGGGCCCTGCGGCTCTATGAAGCCGGGGCCGACTACGTCTATCTGCCCAACCAGTTGGCGGCCCGGCATCTGCTCGAGGTGGTAGCGCGCTTGCTTCGGGGCGAAGAGATCGTCCTCAAGGAAGAGGAAATGGCCCGGCTCGCCAAACGCGATGAGGTGATCGGCTGAGGTCGTGGCGAGAGTGCCTGGACACTGGAAAAATTATCTCGCAAGTCCACAGGCTGGAACCCTGTGCCACAAGAGCTAAACAGGGGCCATAGGGTGCGCTTTGCGCCCCATCATTTTTTCCGATAAGTCCAAGCAGAGGGGAGCCAGCATGGGAGAAAAAGACGAGCAGACCATGGGCCGGCTGGAGCTGGCAGACTTTCTGACCAACCTGGGCGAGCAGGTGCGCCGGGGAGCCCTTTCGGCCCATGGCCGCACGTGGACCGTGCCGGAAGCCATTGACGTCCACCTGGAGTTCAAGGAGAAGAAGGGCCGCATCAATGCCAAACTGGGCTGGTCCTGGTCCACCCTGGGAGATTATGATCAGGCGGCCAAGGCAGAAGTGGCCCGCTGGCAGGGCGACCTGAAGCTGGTCAAGAAGCGCATGGGCGCCACCTTTAAAGAGCTCCAGCGGGTGGTGGGCCAGGGGGCTTTCCCCGATGAGCGGATCCTGAGAGACCTGGCGGAGAGTTCCCGGGCCTTTGCAGCCATGGCGGACGCGGACTGGCAGGAGGCCATGCAGGAATTCCTGGACCATCTGGCGAACTTACAGCACGCGGTGGCCAACCGGCAACAGGAGGTCATGCTCCATGAGCTACGGGACCTGCAAAACCGCATGGCCGCGTGCCACCGGGAATTCAAGGGCAAGGGCGGGACGGCGAAATAAGGCCCTGAAGATTTTCACCCCCACCCCGGCCCTCCCCCATCAAGGGGGAGGGGGATAACCCACGACAAGCTTGCTGTTCTGACGGTAAAAGAAGTTTTCAAAGCATATTCTATGTTGGTTTTCTGGCTTTCTGCAACCACTCGATCCTGGCCCCCTACTAATAACCCATTTCATTATGCAGACCATATCCACAACTGTTTGTAATTTAAGGGAAGTTCTGCTTGTGGCAAGTTAATCGTACCGAAGTACCTTGAGAAAATTAAACAGAGAGGAAATCAAGTTTCCTGAATCCTATCTACTTCAAAATTAGGTAAAATTGCCCATTGATCCCTCTAAATGCCATCCCCATATTTAAACATGTAGGGATATCTTCATTTCTTAACTTAATCTTGGGCGTGAGGGCCAGCTAACAAGCAGTTGCAGCGGGCGCCATTGAACCGCGGCATTAGAAGACTCGCAGGTCACTCCGTAACGGAAGTGGCGATGCAGGTCGCGGAGATCTGGAGATATCCGGTCAAAACCATTGCCGGCGAGAAGCTCCAACGGGCACGCATCGGGCCGTTCGGCATCGAAGGCGACCGCGTTGTACACGTCGAGGATGGCCACGAGCGGGTGATCACCTCACGCTTCCGTCCGCGTTTGTTGGGCCATAAAGGTACGCTGGGGCCAGATGGTGAATCTCTTGTGGATGGACAGCCGTGGAACAGTCCAGAGGTAGCCGCCGAGGTCGTTGGCATTGTCGGGTCTGGCGCGAATCTGGTGCGCTACGATGGCATTGAGCGCTTCGATATGCTGCCGTTGCTGGTGGCCACCGACGGTGCCATCGCCGCCTTCGGTCACGACCTTCGCCTCTTGCGGCAAACATCGTAATCGACGGCGTCGAGGGGTTGACCGAGCGCGAGTGGTAGGCGGCTGCCTGCGCATGGCCGAGGTGCTCATCGGGCTCCGGGATTTGCGCCTGCGCTGCATCATCACCGCATACCATCCCGACACGCTGATCAAAGACGAGAAAGTCATGCGCAGCATCTTCCGCCGTTTCGACGGCAAGCTCTCGCTCAACTGTTTTGTGATTGAAAATGGCGAAATCGCCGTGGGTGATGAGGTGCAACTGGTGCGTAGTCGCACCTGCGCTGAGACACCGCCGGAACCACTGTGAGCATGGAAACCACTGAGGTCGAAGGGATCAACATCTTTTACCGCGACGCCGGCAAGCCTGGCAACGGCAAGCTCGTTTTGCTGCATGGATTCCCAGCCTCGTCGCATCAATACCGCAACCTCATTCCAGCATCGGCCGACAAATTCCATGTCATCGCCATGGACTATCCCGGCTTCGTCAACAACCACATGCCGGACCCGGCGAAGTAGTCCATATCTTAAGAGAAATAGGAGGAGGAAATCATGTCCGATCTATACAGGCGTTTACGGAAGGACGACGCCGCGCTGCTGCTGCTCGACCACCAAACCGGACTTTTTTCATTGGTGCGGGACTTCCAGCCGGATGAATTCAAGAACAATGTCCTGGCGCTGGCCGCCTCGGCAAAATATTTCAAACTGCCGACGATCCTGACGACGAGCTTCGAGCAGGGTCCTAACGGGCCGATCTTGCCGGAACTGAAGGCGATGTTCCCCGAGGCCCCGTACATTCCACGCCCCGGCCAGATCAATGCCTGGGACAACGAGGAATTCGTCGCAGCCGTGAAGGCGACCGGCAAGAAACAGCTCATCATCGCCGGCATCGTCACCGACGTCTGTGTCGCCTTTCCGGCGCTGTCCGCGATCAACGCAGGCTTTGAAGTCTTCGTCGCGGTGGATGCCTCAGGCACGTTCAATTCGGTCGCTCGGGAAGCCGCGCACAAGCGCATGGCGGCAGCCGGAGTGCAACTGCTGAACTGGTTCGCCATCGCCTGCGAATTTCATCGCGACTGGCGCAATGACATCGAGGGCCTGGGGGCGTTGTTTGCGAGATATATCCCGGACTACGGCAACCTCATCAGCAGCTACTCCGCCAAGAAGACCTGAGAACCGCTGCTGAAACGCCTCAATACCTGATAAGGGGACAAGGCGATGGGAACAGGTGACGGCGCTGGATGGGAACGGCCGCGCCACGATGCCCTGAATACGCCGTGCCAGCGGCCCCGCCGGCACCCAAGTAACGGCCTGGGGGTAAGGATAACCCTTTACCACAACCGCTCCAGTTAGAAAGGAGGCCCGCATGCCGGCCGATCTCATCCTACATAACGCCAATATTGCCACGAATGGAGTGCCCCCATTTGTAGAAGCAATCGCCATCAAGAACGGCAAAATCGAGGCCATCGGGAACAATAACGAGATTCTGCGGTCGCACGGGCCGGCGACGCAAGTGATTGACGGGAAGGGGCGAACTGTCATCCCCGGCCTCAATGATTCGCACATGCATCCGATACGGGGCGGCCTGAACTATAATCTGGAGCTGCGTTGGGATGGTGTGTCCTCTCTCGCGGACGCGTTGCGCCTCTTGAAGGAGCAAGCCGCGCGGACGCCACCCCCGCAGTGGGTAAGAGTGATCGGCGGGTGGACGGAGTTCCAATTCGCCGAACGCCGCATGCCGACTCTGGAGGAGATCAACGCC
>JBAZKX010000053.1:0-9650 GCA_041650575.1 Desulfobaccales bacterium | reverse complement strand
ATGACGGCGTCGCCCATCATATTGTAGCCGTCTTTGATGCCTTTTTTCATGGTTTTCAGGAGCTTGTTGTCCTGGATGTAGGGCTTCCAGTACAGGGTGGCGGTGGGGCCCTTGATCAGCATGCTGCCGACTTCGCCGGGGCCGGCGGTGGTGCCGTCTTCCCGGACCACCTTGATCTCGAAGCCGGGCAGGGCCTTGCCGATGGAATCGGGCATGGGGATGTCGCTCATGGTGTTAGAGGTCACCAGGTGCATCATCTCGGTGCCGCCCAGGCCTTCCCAGATGGGCTTGCCGGTTTTCGCCTGCCACAAGGCCAGGGTCTTGCCGGTCAAGGCATCGCCGCCGGTGGTGTACATGCGCACGCCACTGGTGTCGTAGTCGCTGAAGTTGGGCATTTCCAGGAGCTTCCGGTAGGCGGTGGGCAGACCGGTGACTACCGTGACCTTGTGTTTGACGATGGTGGACATCATATCGTCCGGGGTGAACTTGGGCAGCAAGGAAATGGCGCCGCCGCCGGCAAAGGGAATCAGGCAGAAAGTGCCGTAGCCCGCCGCAAAGGACACCGGCGCGGAGCCGCCCAGAACTTCGCCGGGAGCTAGTTTCCAAACGTACTTGTTAACCAGGTGGGACTCGATCAGCACCTCTTTGATGAAATGGACGCAGCCCTTGGGCTGGCCGGTGGTGCCGGAGGTGAACAGGATGGCGCCGATGTCGTCGGCGCTCATTTTCACGTTGCTGAACTGGTCCGACGCGCTCGCCATCTCTTTGCCGAAGGAGACGAAGCCCTTGGCTTCCCAGTCTTCGGGTTTGCCGCCCACCACAATGATCTTGGTGGGGAACTCGAATTCGTGCTTGGCGGCTTCCACCGCGGCCATCAGGGGAAAGCTGACCGCAAAGGCAGTGAATTCGGCGTTATTACAGACGAAGGCCACTTCTTCCTTGGCCCACAACGGGGAAATGGGCACCGGGATGGCGCCGCACTTCATGATGCCGAAATTGATGGCAATGGCTTCCGGCATGTTGGTCAGGCGAATGCCTACCCGGTCCTGGGGCCCGACGCCCTGCTTGGTGAGGACGTTGGCGAACTTGTTGGACATGGCCAGGAGTTCTTTAAAGGTGATCTTCTGGTCGCCGAAGTAGATGGCGACGTTGTCTCCCCGACCTTCCTTCACATGCTTGTCAAGTAATTCTTCTGCAATATTCCACTGTCCTGAGGCGTACTGCTTGAACTCTTCGGGCGCGGTATAGTGGGCCCAGAGCTCTTTAGGTGGCAAATAATCAGCCGGAATTTTACCCATGAACTGCTACCTCCTTCAGATATTTGTAGTTCTAACGGTCTTTTTGTCCTTCGCAGGGAGCAAAACCATGTGAAGCATATTACAAAGTCTATGGCAAGTGTCAAGAAATTTATGAGAAAAGAAGATTTCCCCCGTAGTTTATCTGTCCGGGACCGCCCGCCGGCAGCGGAAAATTCTAAAAATCCGCTCATTTTGATGATATAAGGTGCATATTTCCGGAGTGCAGCCGACGCCAGTGATTGACCCCGACTCCACCCAGACACCCTTGCGAGGCCGGCGCCCATGCCCACCGCGGCCCTGATCGGACCGGAACTCTACCCCGTCCCGCCCATCCGGGGCGGGGCCGCGGAGTTGTTCATCGAGAAGGCCGCTGGCCGGCTCACCGCCTGGCGCCCGGTGGTCATCGGGGTATCCGACCCGGAGTTGCCCGCCCATGAATGGCGCGGCCGGGTGGAATATTACCGCATCCCCCTGGAGGGTTGGCGCAAATGGCTCTACTGCCGCTACCGGCATTATTTTCCTCTCTATGACCGGCGGGTGGCCGAGCTCATCGCCGGAGTCCGGCCGGACCTCATCCACGTCCACAACCGGCCCCTGTTGGCGCGGTACCTGCAGCGCCGCCTCAGAGGGCGGATCCCCATCATCCTGCACATGCACAACCTGTATGAGTCCCTGGGGAAACGGGAGCGGCCTCTCCCCGGGGCTGTGATCCCGGTGGCGGGCTTCGCGGCGTGCAGCCGCTTTGTCCTGGAGCGAGAGCGGTCCCGGCTGGGGCTGGGCGCGGGCCTGCACCGGGTGATCTATAACGGGGTGGAGAGCGAGGCCTTCACCTCCCTGTGGGACCCGGGGTCCCAGCGGCAGCAGGTCCGGGAGCGGTACGGCTTAAAGGATGAACCCACGGTGCTCTTTGCCGGAAAGTTGCGGGAAAGCAAGGGCGTCCATATCCTGGCGGCCGCCATGGAGCGCGTCTGGCAGGCCGTGCCCGGGGCGGTGCTGGCGCTGGTGGGCGGCACCGAATACGGCCGCGGCCGCACCATGCGGGAAACCCCGTTTTTGACGCAATTGCGCCGGCGCCTGGCCGCCGCCGAGGGACGCGTCGTCCTCACCGGGTTCGTTGCCCCGGAGCGCATGCCTCAGGCCTATCTCCTGGGGGACGTCTTCGTGGGGCCGTCCCAGATCGAAGAGGGGCTGGGGCTGGTGTTTCTGGAAGCCGCGGCCGCGGGCTTGCCCATCATTGCCAGCCGCAGGGGGGGCATTCCCGAGGTGGTGCGGCAGGGTTTTAATGGCCTGCTCCTGGACCGGAAAGACGATGCCGAGGAGCTGGCCGGCAAAATCCTTGGGCTCCTGGGCAATGCCGAGCTGCGGAAACAGTTAGGCCAACAGGGCCGGGCCTGGGTGAGCGCGGAGTTCTCCTGGAAAACCATCGCCCAGCAACTGGAACAGTTATATGATGAGGTTTTAGGGGAGGGAGCTAGACCTGAAGCCCATACCTACCTTAACGCTAACCCTTGAACCTTGAACTTCTCGAAGATGATCATGAACGAGCAACTTACTTTTCCTTCCAAACGCGACACCTGGATCGTCCTGCTCTCCTGGACCGGGGCCGGCATCGAAGTAGCGGTGGGCCTCCTGCTTCTCGGCAGCACCGCTCCCCCGCTGGTCAGGTGGCTGGTCCCGGTGGCCTGTCTGGCCGGGGCCGCGTTCATGCTCTGGGTGCTCTACGGCACGTACTATGCGTTCACGGAGGATACCCTGATCATTCGTTGCGGCCCCTTTCGTTTCAAGGTGCCGGTCGCCGAGATCGAGGCGGTCACCCCGACCCGCAACCCCCTGTCCAGTCCGGCCTGTTCCCTGGACCGCCTCCTCATCCGCTACCGCCGGGGCCGGCGGCGCCTCATGGTCTCACCCCTGGACCGGACGGGGTTTCTGGAAGCACTGGTGACGCGGGCGCCTAACCTGACCCGCTCGGGCCTGGAGGTGGTCAAAAAGCGCGGGGCCTAACCAACCGCGGATTATTTAGAGGCCGGGGTCGGCGCCGTCGCGGTCGGGACCGGGCTGCGGGACGCCCCTGGCTGAATCGATTCATCCAGGGTCAGCACATAGGTGCCGATGGCCGCCAGCATCACCGCGATGACGGCCCAAGTGCGCCAGTTTTTGTGCAGGCCGCGCCAAAGCTCGGTGGGGTGCGACTGTGTCGCTTTCTTGCTGCCGTGCGGATGGGGGTGGGGGTGTGTTATCATGAGCGATATCCTTAGGTCAAATAAGCTGTTCAAAACTTTTTTGCTGTCACCTTGAGCGAAGCGAAGGGTCTAGGCGAAGGAAATGTCTGGATGCTTCGCTGCGTTCAGAGAATGATATTCCATTCATTAACCCGAGTTGCTGGGCCAGTCACGGTCACTATACCTCATTTGGGGAGAAAATATCCAGCGGCCCGGGATGGGATATCCGATTGGCGAGGGGATTAATCGATCCGAGGGACCCTCACACCGTCAACCAGCGATAAACTATGTGGCATAAACTCCTCTCCGTCCTCGGCCGGGCCTATCTGCGGCGCCGGCTACGCCGTCAGCCGCCGCGGCCGTTGTCGGCCCTGGATACTGCCGCGGTGCGGCGGGTCCTGGTGATCAGCAACACCGCGCTGGGGGACACCCTGTTTTCCACCCCGGCCATTCGGGCCTTGAAAGAGCGCTACCCGGACTGGGAACTGGAAGTCCTGGCGCATCGCGTCTTCGGGGCCCTCCTGGCCGCTAATCCCTACGTGGCCCGCGTTTGGGCTTATCCCGGCCGGGATCGCCGCCTGGTCGCCCTGGCTCGCCAGTTGCGGTCCCGGGCTTACGGCCTGGTGATCATCCTCCACGGCAATGACCCCGAGGCCACCTTGCTGGCCGTGCTCACCGGGAGCCCCTTCATCATCGGCTCGGCTAAAAGCCCCCTGGCCTTCGCCTATTCGGCGGCAGTAGGCTCCACCGGCCCCTACGAGCACGCCATTGAGCGGCGGCTGAATTTCGTGCGGCTGGTGGGCGCGGACACGCGGGTTAAACGCATGGACCTCTTCCTGCCGCCGGAGGAAAAAACCCGGGCCGCGGCCATCCTGCAGGAACATTTCGGCCAGGCGCCGCCGCGGCTCCTGGCCCTGCACCCCACCGGCTCCGATCGCTATAAATGGTGGTCGGCGGCGTCCTTCATCGAGTTGGGGAATTGGTTGTACCGGACCTATGACGCGTCTCTGCTCGTTATCAGCGGCCAGGGGGACCGGGAACCTGCCGAGGCCATCGCGGCCCAACTCGCCGGCCCCAGCCTGGTCACCGGGGGGCGTTACCCCCTGCTCACCGTGGCCGCGCTTCTGGCCCGCTGCCAGCTGCTCGTGGCCAACGACAGCGGGCCGCTGCACATGGGCCTGGCCCTAAGGGTGCCCACCATCGGCCTCATTGGCGCTGACGACCCCCGGCGAGTCGGGCCTTACGAGGTCGAGTGGGGCATGGCCCTGCACAAACGGCAGGAAGTGTGCGAGTTGGAGCCATGCCGGCTCAAGAAATGCCCCGAGAACCGCTGCCTGACGGCCATCAAGGTCTCCGAGGTCGAGAAGTTAATCAAGGAATGGTGGGAGCCGCGTTTTCAGGGGTCAGGGGTCAGGGGCCAGAAAAGCAACAACTGATCCCTGACCCCTGATCCCTATTTCCCAGTATTAGCCCCTGCCCCCAAATTTCTTTGCGACTAATTCTTCATAAATTTCGCTAATCTCCCTCCCCAGGCGGTCCAGGGAGAAGTGGGCCCGGACGCGGCGGCGGGCGGCGGCGCCCAGCTTTTGGGCCAAATCCGGGTCATCCAGGAGGCGGGCCAGGGCTTCGGCCAGGGCGTCCGCGTCCCGGGGGGGGATGAGCAGCCCGGTTTTGTTTTGCTGCACCACCTCCGGCAGGCCTCCCACGCGGCTGACGATCACCGGCCGCGCCGCGGCCATGGCTTCGAGCAGAGCCAGGGACATCCCTTCGCTGTAGCTGGGGAGGATAAAAATATCCAGGGCCTTGAGCAGCTCGGGGACGTCCCGGCGATGGCCGAGGAAGTGGACGACCTCGGCCAGGCCCAGGCTGGCCGCCAGGGCCCGCACCTCCTTCTTCCGGCGGCCGCCCCCGATGATGAGGGCCTGAAGGGGATAGTTTTCCTTGAGGCTGGCCATGGCCTCAAACAACTCTTTATGGCCCTTGCCCCAGTGGTCCAGGCGGCCCACCAACCCGATGAGCGGGACGTCTGCGGCCAGCCCCAGTTCCCGGCGCACCTCCGGGCCGGGCCGGGCCGCGTCAATGGCGGCGATATCCACCCCGTTATGGACCACCCTGACCTTGGCCGGGTCCAGCCCGACCTGGGTGAGGAGGTAATCCCGCACCCCCTGGGAGACCGCCAGACTCAAGTCGGTAAACCGGCCCAGGAGGCGGCAGATCAGCCGGCGCTTCCGGCTGAAACGCGTGAAGCCGTGCCAGTGGTCGATGATGATCGGCACCTGCATCAAGGCCGCGGCCAGGCGGGCGTAATTACCCGGGACATAGCTGTTGACGTGGATGATGTCGACCCGGCGGCGGTAAAGGAGCCAGCACAGCTTCAAGAAAAAACGCAGCCAGACCCAGCCGTTCAACCCCGGCAGGTTGAAGTCGACGGTGGCGAGGTGAGGCGGGATAATCTGGTCCGCGTCGGGGGTGAGCAAGCCGCAGATGACCCGGAAGCGGTCCCGGGGCAGGCGCGCCGCAACCTCCACCAGCACCAGTTCCGCGCCCGCGCTCCGCTCCGGTTTAATGATGAACAGGACGGTGAGGGGGTTTTCTGAAGTCATAGGGCCTAATTCTGAGCTGGGGCGCCGGATATGGCCACGCCTCCCTCACCCCAACCGAACCCGAAGCGGGCAGGCTTACCGGGCTCAGCCGGCCTGAACCAGGGTGAATAATAACTCTTTGATTTTTTCGAATTGACCTGGGTCGACTTTGCCGGTGGCCGCATACCTGATCAGGCCATGCTTGTCGATGATTAGAAAATTGCTGTCCCCGGCTTGCATGTGGTAGTCCGTGCACATCTGCCGGTTCCAATCTCCAAAAATCGTGAAGCCTTCTTTTCGGGAGTGTTCCCGGAGCTGGCTTTTCCAAATGGGCAGGGTGGGCCAGGTGGATTCGGAACAATCTATCACGACCAGCCGGAAAACGTCATTTTGGATGTTGGCTGGCTGAACCCGGTAATAGTGTTTCAATTCGTTCTTCAGGGCCAGATTTTTCTTGATGACATGCCGGGTTTCATAGAAGAGCACGACCACTTTGCCCCGAACCATATCTAGCGTGAGCTTCCGGGAGTCCCCGGATTCCACCAGGAAGTTCGGAGCCGGTCTACCCGGCGCCGGCAGGGAAGCCCAGGAGGTCAGAGACCAGGCTACCAGCGCCAAGGCCACGGTGATTAACAGGGTGATCTTCCTGAGTATTCTCATCATTTCATTCTCCGCTTACACTCTCATAAATCTGATTGCATATTTTTAAGATAAGGTTAGTCCTTATCTTTTGGCAAATTGTCTTAAATTGCCGGATCAAGACGGTTACCGTCCTACCAAAGACCGCAGCCGTTCGCTGATCACCTCGGCGGCCAGTTGGGACCCCCGGGTGTTGAGATGCACCACGTCGTACAGGTATTTTTGGTCCTGGGGGATTAAAGCGGCCAGATCTATCACCGGCACCCCGTTGGCCTGCCCCACCTGCCGGTTGGCCTGGTTGAATTTGGCATAGAGGTCTATGAACTGGCTGACGGAGATGCCGGAATCCGCGGCAAATCCCTGCATGGCCTTGAGGACCTTGGGGTCGGGGTCAGGCTTGTAGCGGTTGAACTGGGTCATGAGCACCGGCGTGATGCGCCGGGCCCGGCAGATGTTGATGAAGGTCTGGAGGTTCATCTTGAATTCATCCAGAATCGCGGCCTCATCCACCGTAAGCTTCTTGCCCCGGATATAGGCGAATTCATCATCCGGGTCCTTCGCCTTCTTGCCGAAGATTTTATGGCTCAGGATGCGGGTGGCCGCGTGGAGGTTGGGGATATATGTATCCCGGGCTAGGGTCGAAAGCGCCTTGAGGCCCGTAAGATTCTTATAGAAATAGAAATTGACGATGGGTTTCCGGGTGGGGTTGGGGCTCCAGTAGGTCCCATCGTAAATTAGGGCCACCAGGTCGTTGATATTGTGCATCATGACCACGATGTCGGGTTTCACCGGGATAATCTTATTCATGAGAAGATCCAGCGAATGGAGGGAGTTGTTACCGCCGACCCCGGAGTTGATCGAGGTGATTTTTTTTCCGGTTTGCTGCTCCAGGAGCTTGCCCACCAGATAGGGGTACCGCTGGTCTTCATCCACATAGATGCAGGCCACCGTGGAGCCGCCCAGAAAGACCAGCGTCTTGTCCGGATGGTCATAACGGTGATAGGGCAGCATAAAGCCGTTGGCGTCGCTGCGCACCCGGTAGGGTTTCTGGACCAGGCCGTCGGAGTCTCGCACCGCCCTGTCCGGCGGGACGTCCACCGTGTCCACCAGAGGGGGCACCTCTCTTAAGTTAATGTAGCGCCGCTCGGTAAAGAGCACCAGGTTGTGGGTATGGTTGATATAGGCCAGGAGCTTTTCGGCGCCATAGGCGGCGGTCAGCATGAACACCAGGAGACCGAAGACGAGGGTCTTCTTGGGGTGGTGTTCAAACCAGGTGGGCGGGGAGGTCTTGTGCTGATCTGCCATGGTCTCAGGTTCGATTCGAGCCGGCCGGAAAGGACGCGCCCAGACGGCGCCTTGTTCCTCGCAGGCCTCTCGGGTCATTATACTAGAACTGGGGAAACTGCCGTAGCAGATTTTCTTGCCCTCACCCCCCAGTCCTGGGGAGAAATACCCCTCATTCTGATACCGATTCCCCCAGTTTACGCGGTTTAGAGACTGCGCCGCCCAGATCGGGGTAAATTGCGGACATTAATTTATTCAATTGATATCAGCATCTTACATTAATTATCAAGAAAAGTGCGACAATTGCACTATTTGGCACAAATTTAGCTTAATAGTTTCATGCACAAAACTAATTCAAGTAATCTTCATAGCCGGCTCCAGTGGAGAGCCAAGACCTCAAGGAAAGGGGGTGACCGTCCCCATAGGCAGGAAGAATGGACTTTAGCGGACTTAAGTTTCCCTAAGGTAGAAATTCGAATCAACTGTAATGAAGGAGGATTCTGAATGTCCGATGAACTGAAAAAAGAGGTTCAAGAAGCACCGTTACTGTGGCCTCTGACCCCAATCCCGACTTTTGAAGAAGTCTACGACCCCAAAATCTGCACCGAGGCGTCGCGGGAAATCTCCACCATCTTTGAGGGGTGGCTCCATCCCAAGCATGAGATGGCCAAACCCGAGGCCCTGGGCAAAATCCGGGTCCTGGAATGCGGCCACGGCGGCCTCCAGGTCAACTCCATGCAAGCTGGCGGCTACCTGGGCGAACTGGGCGCCAACGTCATCATGGTGGAACCGCCCGGCGGCTCCCCCCTCCGGAAGCTGGTGGCCTTCGGCCGCAAGCGCTACATGTTCAAAGACAACGTCAACGGCGACCTGTGCGGCCCCACCTTCCTGCACGAATGCCGCAATAAGCAGTCCATCACCCTGGACCTGACCAAAGAAGAAGGCCGGGAAATCCTGAAAAAGCTGGCCGTCCATGCCGACGTGCTCATCGAGAACTACCCCGTGGGGCAGTTCGACGCCTGGGGCATCGGCTACCGCCAGCTCTCCAAGATCAACCCCCGCCTGATCTATGTCTGGAACGGCCAGAAGGGTCAGTGGGGCTCTCTGAAGGACAAGCCGGGCGAGCTCTATCCCTCGTCCCCCTGCGCCTCCGGCTGGTGCCACGCCACCGGGCTGCCCAAGGCCTTCGGCGGCACCCCCATCCGTTCGGGGGAACGCTCCGACGACATCCTCTGCGGCAACCTGACCGCCCACGGCACTATCGCCGCCCTGATCTACCGGGACAAGGTCTCCGGCAAAGGTCAGTTCCTGGAAGTGACCTCGTCGGAAGCCCACGCCCGCATCCATGACTATGCCTGGGGTTGGTACGGCATGGACGGCTCCAGTAAGCCGCGGTACGGTAACTGGGACCTGGCCATCAACATCTACTCGGTGAACCCCTGCAAAGACGGCTACATGATGGTGGGCGGCGGCCATGACCGGCTGTGGTACCGCATCTGGAAGACCGTGGGTAAAGACCGCCCCGAGCTGGAAGACATGATCCTGGACGAACCCACCCTGCGGGTGGTCATCGACCGGGTCGGCCACGACCAGCAGGTCAAGACCTGCACCATCCTCACCGACTGGAT
>JBAZKX010000052.1:0-9665 GCA_041650575.1 Desulfobaccales bacterium | reverse complement strand
AAATAGGTAACATATGGGCGTAGGGTGAGGCTCGTTGCCGAAGGTTCTCTCTCCCCCCTCACCCTAACCCCCTCCCCCCGCTGGGGGGAGAGGGAATAAAAGGAAGAGGGGATTAAATAAGTGCTTAATAATCCCCCTAAATCCCCCCCTTTAAAAAGGGGGACTTCAACCCCGGGAGGCTTACCGCCGGCAAGCGGGGTTACAGGGTGGGGGCGATGAAGACCAGCAGCCTCAGGCGGGTACGGGCCTTCAGGCCGTGGGGATCGCCCACCGGCATGATCTGGATGAGTCCGGGCCTGGCGGCCATTTCGTGGGCGCCGGTAAACTCCCCTTCGCCTTCCAGGATCATCAGGGTGACATCCGCATCCGTAGAATGGGAATGAACCGGCAATTCCTGGCCGGGCTCGAAGTTGAAGGCCAGGACCCGCAGATTGGAGGAATCATACAGCAGTTCCCGATAAGGCTTGTCAGGCGTGAATTTATCTATTTTCTGCAAGTCGATGAATTTCATCGAATCTCCCGCGGCTCCGAGTCGCCAACTCTTAAAATACGGTTTTCAGTTTTCTGTAAAATAAAATGCAATATCAGATACTTATAAGGCTAAATTTGATAAAGCTCTAATGAGAACATGGTCTAAGTCCTCTGCGGGACAATTCCCGGCCAGGGGATAAGTTTTGAAAAACCATAGTCTTATCGCTAGGCTTTGTCAATCTTTTGGCTAGTCTGGAACCAAGGCGGTTTAATTAAGCACCACTGTAAGGGCGGGGTTTCCCCGCCCTTGGTTAGACAGCCTTTGATTGGGCGGGGAACCCCGCCCCTACACCAAAAAATCGCCTCGCTTAGTGGGCAGCTAAAACACCTTTTTGCTGTCCAGCAGCAGGGTCACCGGGCCGTCATTGATGAGGCCCACGTCCATCATCTGGCGGAAGCGGCCGGTGGCCACCTTAAGGCCGTGGCCGGCCAGGGCCCGGGCCAGGTCCTCGTAGAGCTGTTCCGCCATCTCCGGCGGGGCCGCCTGGTCAAAGGAGGGCCGCCGGCCCTTGCGGCAATCCCCGAACACGGTGAATTGGGAGACCAGCAGGACCTCGGCATCGAGGTCCAGGAGGGAGAGGTGCAGGAGACGGCCGTCCCCGGCAAAGACCCGCAGATGGGCCAGTTTTTGGGCCAGGTAGGCCACGTCCCCGGGACCGTCATCGCTTGCCACCCCCGCCAGGACCAGCAGGCCCACGCCGATCCGGGCCACCTCCTCACCGTCCACCCGGACCCAGGCTTCCTTGACCCTTTGCACCACCGCCCGCATCTCCATCCCCCTTCGAGGCCGTGGCCTCCGGGTCAGCATAAATGAAGCCCGGCATCGGTGTCAAGCCGGCGGGGTGATCTCTTCAGGCCGAAAACTACGGGCCCGGTTGGCATTATTTGGGTCCGGCTCCCAGGAAGGCATTGATTTGCTCTCCTTTCTTGTGTTACCTTTTCTGAAAAACCCCTTTTCGCCGAAAACCGCCCTATGGCATCATCCAAGGCCAGTCTCACCATTCCCAATCTCATCACCCTGCTCCGTATTCTCCTGACGCCCTTATTCATCATTTTTTTGATCCAGGGGAATTACCGCAAGGCCCTGTTGATCTTTATCCTGGCCGGGGTGAGCGATATGGCGGACGGCCTCATCGCCCGGACCTGGCAGCAAAAGTCGCGCCTGGGAAGCTATCTCGACCCCCTGGCGGACAAACTCCTCATGGCCGCCAGCTTCGTGACCCTGAGCATCTACCATCAGATACCCTCCTGGCTGACCGTGGTGGTGATCAGCCGGGATATCACCCTGGCCCTGGGCGTGTTGATCTTTCGCCTGGGGGATATCCCCCTGGTGATCAGGCCCACTCTGGCGGGGAAATGGACCACCACCTTCCAGTTGATCACGGTGGGCTTCGTGCTGCTGAGCAAGATCTGGCCCATCCCCCGCCTGGTCATGACGGTCTTTTTCTGGATTACCGGCATCCTGACCACGGTTTCCGGCATTCAATATCTCTATCGCGGCATCAAGCAGATGAACGTGTTCCAGGGAAACGGCGCCAAAGAGGACAGCAGTGGCTGAAATCATCGACCTGGAGCGCTTCCGGTCCAAGATGGCCGCGGACCAGGGCTTTCGCTCCTGGCTGGCCCGCTTTCAGGAGCAGTTCGGCCCCGAGACCCGCCTGCCGGATTTAAGTCCCACCACTCTCCTTTACCTGGCCTCCCCGGGGCAGGAAAACCTCTATGTCTTTTTTGACCTGGTCATGGGAGCCCAGGGATTGGGCGGCTCGGTGCGTTTCCAATTGGATGACCTGGATAACGACACCAAGATGAAGATCATTGACACCGCCTTTGCCCTGGTGGACCGGGTGCGGTTCGAAGTTATGCGGCGCCTGGGGTGGGTCAGGGAGGTGCCGGAAGCCGACACCCCCATCATCGAACTGGTGCGGGGGGCCTGGCGCCTGGGGGCCAGGTTCGGCCAGGCAGCTCCGGTCCTGGACCCGGACCATCCGGATTACGCCGCCTACCTCCGGCTTAATCCCATGGACCGGGCGGTCATGGTGCGGCGGCTCATCCCCCGGGCGGTGGGCCGGTTCCGGGAACGGGTGGAATCAGGGGGCGGCAAGTAGAAGCCCTGCCCCTGCCGGACCCTAACTATTAAGATTTTCGGGCGCCTCAGTCGCATTCCCCTTAAAGGTTCACCTCTCAACGGACTCCCCGCCCGGCCCGGAATCCAGGAATTCCGCCTGCTCAACTGGCATCAGCCCCCCTGCAGACCTATCTTCCTAGCCAAAAAGACGGTCATCTCAATCCTTACCACACCTCAAACCAGGAGCCTTCTATGCCTAGCGCCCTGTTTTCGCCCTTATCCCTGCGCGAGCTGACCCTGGCCAACCGTATCGTGGTCTCGCCCATGTGCCAGTACAGCGCCAAAGACGGCAACGCCGGCGACTGGCACCTCATGCACCTGGGAAACCTCAGCGTCTCCGGCCCGGGACTGATGATGGTGGAGGCCACCGCGGTGGATCCCAGGGGGCGCATCACCTACGGCGACCTGGGATTGTATTCGGATGATAATGAGGCCGCGTTGAGCCGGATTGTGGGATTTTGCCGGGAATACGGCGGCAGCCGCCTGGGGATTCAGTTGGCCCATGCCGGCCGCAAGGCCTCGGACCACCTGCCCTGGGAGGAGCATGGCCGGCCCCTGGCGCCCGAGGAAGGCGCCTGGACCACCGTGGGACCGTCAGAGATAAGTTACGGAGACGCCTGGCCCCGGCCCCAGGCCTTGGAGGCCGCGGGTTTGCAGGCGGTCAGGCAGGCCTTTGTCCGGGCCACCCGCCGGGCCGCCCGCCTGGATTTCGACCTGGTTGAACTGCATGCGGCCCACGGCTATCTCCTCCATGAGTTCCTCTCGCCTTTGAGTAATTCGCGCCGCGACGGCTACGGCGGCAGCCGGGAGAACCGCCTGCGCTTCCCCTTGGAGGTCTTCGAAGCCATGCGGGAGGCCTGGCCGGCCAATAAACCTTTGGGGGTGCGGATCTCCGCCACGGATTACGCCGACGGCGGCTGGGATATCGATGATTCCCTAGCCTTTTCCCGGGAGTTGAAAGACCGGGGCTGCGATTTTATCGACGTCTCCGGCGGGGGACTGGTGCCCCATCAGCGCCTGGCCATGGGACCGGGCTACCAGGTGCCCTTCGCCGCCCGCATCCGGCAGGAAGTTGGGATAGCCACGATGACAGTGGGCATGATCAACCGGCCGCAGCAGGCGGAAGAGATCATCACCCGGGGCCAGGCCGACCTGGTCGCCCTGGCCCGGGGCATGCTGTACGACCCGCGCTGGACCTGGCACGCCGCCGAAGAACTGTGGGCGGACCTGGAATACCCGCCCCAGTACCGGCGCTGCCAGCCCTCCCGCTGGCCCCAGGCCTTCCCCCACCGCCAGGCGGTGGAATAGCTCTGAGGGCGGGGGCGAGGGGCGGAGAGCCCCTCCCCCCTCCCTCAGACTCCCTCCCCCAACCCCTAACAGGGGGGTGGGATGGGAGTTTAAGGGGAGGGCGGGGGAATCGACTTCCCCCGGCCCTCCCTCAAGTTACTCATTCCTCACCACCAGAACTCGGGGTAGCGGCGTTGGGGGGCCAGGTTATTCACCAGCAGGGCCACCGCCAGCATGACGAGAGCGCCGGCGCCCACGGGCATCAGGGCGTAAAAGTATCCCAGGTTGGTCACCTGGGGGCCGCTGATGACCGCGATGAGGGCGGTGGCGCCGCCGGGCGGGTGCAGGGTCCTGGTGGCGTGCATCACCGCGATGCTCGTGGCCACGGCCAGGGCCGCGGCCAGCCAGAGATGGGGAGCCAGAAGTTTGAAGGCGGTGACGCCGATGAGGGCTGAAATGACGTGGCCGCCCAGGAGGTTGCGGGGTTGGGCCAGGGGACTCTTGATGGCCCCGTAAATGAGCACCGCCGAGGCCCCGAAGGAACCGATCAGCAGCAGCAGGCTGGTCTTATCCAGCAAGCCGTAGTTGATCACGGCCACCGCGGCGATCCCCAGGAAGCCACCCAGCCAGGACCAGAAGATTTCCGCCAGGTTGACCCGGGGCGGACTCTGGGTGGTGCTGGCCATTTTGCGGAAGTAGGCCCTCAGCATGGCAAGCCTCTGCCCAGGGTGGCTTTCACGATATCCTCCCGGGAGACCAGGCCCAGGAGACGGCCCTCCGGGTCGGTGACCGCCACCCGGTTGATGCCCCGGTCGGTGAACAGCGCGGCAATGGCCTGTACCGGGGTTTCCGGGGCCACGGTAACGGCCGGGGCGCTCATGAGGTCCCGGGCCAGGGCGCCCTTGATAGGCAGGGCTGCGCAGCCTTTGGTCTTCAGGCAGCCCGCCACCAGGCTCATGAAGTTCCGGGCTTCGGGAACCCCCAGGCGGGAGAGGAAATCTTTCTCCGAAATAACCCCCATCACCCGATGGTCCGCGTCCACCACGGGTACTCCCGACACTCCCCGCTGCCCCATGGCCGCGGCCACGTCCGCCACCGCCGTGTCCGGGTGGACTGCGACCACGTCCGTGGTCATGATTTCGGCCGCGGTGACGGCCCGGCTCAGGCGCTCCAGGGCGTGCTGAAACGCCAGGCGGTAAATCTCTTTAAAATCACCCGGGGTGATATCCAGGTATCCCGGGATGGCCCGCATAGCCTCATAGATATCTTCGTCTTTGAGCTCAATGCCGGCCGGAAAATCGCTTAGATTATCAGGCATAAAATATCCTCTCCTGGCCCCAGGCCTGGAAAGCCTGTCACCAATAGTGGTTTATCTCTTAAGACAAAATAACCATCATTTGCGATTGTACTACCGTAATTTCCTGATAATATGGGGCGAAATTCAATGCCTTAAGAAAAATTTAAGAAAGTTGAGTTTCGAGTTCAGGGTATTTTTATGGATGGAAGGTTATCACGGCTGATCAAAAGCCGCGTCGATCCGGACCGTTACGGCTGGTCCGGCCATTTCCGCTGGCCGCTGATGAGCATAGCGGTAGGCGTGGTTTCCGGCTTTGGGGCCATTCTGTTTGAAGTACTCTTGAAAAATGCACTCCACTACTTTTTGCATCTGCCCACCGGCTTCATAGAGCCGGTAAAAGGGATGGATACGGCGGCCGTGGCCGCCCTGGTCGGGACCCACTGGATGTTTCTGGTCATTCCCGCGCTCGGGGGTCTGGTATCGGGACTCCTGGTTTATTTAATCGCTCCGGAAGCGGAAGGACACGGGACCGATGCCATGATCGAAGCCTTTCACCGCCGAGGCGGCTATATTCGCAAACGGGTCCCGCTGGTGAAGATTTTGGCTTCCGCCATTACCATCGGCAGTGGCGGCTCCGCTGGCAAAGAAGGCCCCATCGCCCAGATCGGGGCGGGGTTTGGCTCTTTCTTTGCCACGATTTTAAAGCTCAAACCTCGGGACCGGCGCATCCTGGTGCTGGCCGGTGCGGCCGGCGGCATCGGGGCCATCTTCCATGCCCCTCTGGGGGCGGCTCTCTTCGCGCCGGAGGTGCTCTACCGAGAGACGGAGTTTGAATCCGAGGCCATTTTACCCTGTATCGTCTCCTCGATCGTGGCTTCCTCCATCTTTGACCAATATTTCGGGCGCAGCGCCCTGTTCTTTCCCGGGCCAGTGGATTTCGAACCGGTGGAGCTTTTGCCCTACGCCATCTTTGGCGTAGTTTGCGCGCTGGTGGGCTACCTCTACGTGAAGCTCTTCTATGATGTGGCCAGGGATCGAGTTTTCAAGCGGGTTAAGCTCCCCAAGGTTTTGAAACCTGCCCTGGGAGGCTTGATGCTCGGTATTACCGCCTTGCTGGTGCCCCAGATCATGGATGGGGGTTACGGCTGGGTGCAGGCGGCCCTGGAAGGCAAGATTTTCTGGGGAACCATGCTGCTGCTGGCCCTGATGAAAATTATAGCCACCTCCTGCACCATCAGTTCCGGAGGCAGCGGCGGGGTCTTCGGGCCGTCGGTGTTCATGGGCGCCATGCTGGGCGGCGCCTTCGGGTTCCTGGGCCATCAATTGGCCCCTGGTTGGGTCATCCATCCCAATGCCTTTGTGCTGGTGGGCATCGGCGGCTTCTTTGCCGGAGTGGCCAAGGTGCCGGTGTCTTCCATCGTCATGGCCTGCGAAATGTGCGCCAGCTATACCCTGCTGGTGCCCCTGATGCTGGTGTCCACCATTTCTTATCTGTTATTAGGCCGGGTCAGCCTCTATGAAAAGCAGGTAGTCAGCCGGCTGGCCTCTCCGGCGCATATGACCGAATTTGCCCGGGAGATCTTGGAACAGATGCAGGTGGCCGAGGTGGTCAAACCTCGTACGGTGACCACCATCCCTGAAAATATGCCCCTGGATCAGCTCATTCAGGTGGTCACCGGTTCCCGTGAAACCTATTTCCCGGTAGTGGACCAAACCGGCCGGATGACCGGGATCTTCTCCATTAACGATATCCGGGAAGTGATGTTCGAGGAGAGTCTGGGCCGGCTGGTGTTGGCCAAAGATGTGGCCACCCTCAACGTGGTGCGGGTCTTCAAAGACGATTCTTTGCAGGAAGCCCTGGATAAGATGGTGTTGTTGAACGTCGATGAATTGCCGGTGGTGGAGGCAGAGGCCCCGGAAAGAATTGTCTCCATGATCTCCAAACGGGAGATCATCGGTTACTATCATTCCCAGGGGAAGCCCTAAAGGAAAACCGCGATCAAAGCGCAGAAGAAGGAATGGGGAAATGAGCCGCACCGGGCCATTTCCCCAATTTTTTAAGCAGTGTGTTCCTTTTTGTAGAGCGGCGACATCTCCCGCAGGGTTTGGACAATATTGGGCATCACGTTGAGCACTTTGTCGATGTCCGCCTCGGTGTTATCGACCCCCAGGGTGAAGACCAGGGTGCCTTGAGCCAGGGCGTGGCCCAGGCCGGTGCCGATAAGCACGTGGGAGGCGCGCAGGGACCCGGAGGCGCAGGCGGACCGGGTGGCCACGATAATCCCTTCATCATCCAGCATCATCACCAGGCTCTCGCCTTCAATGTATTCCACCGACACGGAGAAAAGGTGCGGCAGGCATTGGGTGGGATGGCCGTTGATCTTGATCTCGGGGATGCTGTCTTTGATCCCCTGGGCCAGGCGGTCTTTGAGGGCCTTAAGGCGCGGCAGGCGTTGGGGCATCTCGAGGCGGGCCATTTCTGCGGCCATGCCCATGCCCACGATGCCGATGAGGTTTTCCGTGCCGGCCCGGCGCTTGTTCTCTTGCAGGCCGCCGTCCAGAAGGGGCCAGAGGGGCGTACCCTTGCGGACGTAGAGCGCTCCGACCCCGGGAGGCCCGTAGAACTGGTTGGCCGCCAGGCTTAACAGGTTCACCCCCAGATCCTGGACGTCCACGGGGATGATGCCGGCCGCGGCCACCGCGTCGGAGTGCATCATCACCTTGTGTTTCTTGGCGATCTTGGCGATGTCGGCCACGGGCTCGATGGTGCCGATCTCATTGTTGCCCAGCATGATGGAGATCAGGATGGTCTCGGGAGTGATGGCCTTTTCCACCGCGGCCGGGTCCACCAGGCCATATTGGTCCACGTCCAGGGACGTGACCCGGTAATCCAGCAGCCGCAGGGTCCTGAGCGAGTTCAAGACCGATTTGTGTTCGATGTTGGAGGTAATGATGTGGCGGCCCTTCTCCCGAAGCCCGATGGCGATGCCTTTAAGGGCGTGGTTGACGGACTCGGTGCCCCCCGAATTGAACACCACCTCTTTGGGATCGGCGTTGATCAGGGCGGCCACCCGGACCCGGGCCTCTTCGAGGGCCTGGGCGGCCGGTTGGCCCACCTGATTGTCGGTGGCCGGGTTGCCATAGACGGTCTCGATATGGTGGGTCATCGCCTCCTTCACCCGGGGGTGGAGGGGTGTGGCTGCAAGATGGTCGAAATAGATTACACCCATGTCAGCTTCCTTATCTTCCGAACCGGACCGTCAGTGATCGTGCTCATGCGGGATTTCCTTGCCGCAGAAGATGCACATGGGGGATTCTTCCTCCACCTGCTTCTGGCAATAGGGACAGTAACAGCCTTCGCGTTGCTTGTGGTGCGGTTCCTTGTCCAGATCGACCTCGGCGGGAACTTTCCCGGCTTTGCGGTCCAGGTAGTTCTTGATGGCGGAATGCAGGGCGTCGGCTCCCAGGTTGGAGCAATGGAGCTTGTTGGGGGGCAGGCCGCCCAGGGCTTCGGCGACGTCGGCGTTGGTGATCTTCATGGCCTCCTGCAGGGTCTTGCCTCTGGCCATTTCGGTGATCATGCTGGAAACCGCGATGGCCGCGCCGCAGCCGAATGTCTTAAACTTGACGTCAACCAGACGGTCATTTTCGACTTTGATATACACATTCATCATGTCCCCGCACACCGGGTTGCCGACTTCGCCCACCCCGTCGGCGCTGATGATTTCGCCCACATTGCGAGGATTCTTGAAATGGTCCATAACTATCGGGGAATATGCCATGTCCTTCTCCCAAAGGTGATTTCAACAAAATATTATCTATTATATTAAGATTTCTGCGGATAAGGGTCAAGGTGTAACCGCCCATCCCCAAGATTTCTTTAGAATATAGGCGCTCGTTCAACTGATAACCCGCGCTCCGTCGAGTTGTGGCGGCGAAATTTTGCTGATCTATCGGAGTAATCGAGGTACAATCGTTGAGGTGGCGGGCCCGGAGGCCCGCCCCACCAGATATCCTCTAACCTGACGTTACCGGTTTTTCCGGAGGGAACTGCGATGCTGATACCCTGCTTACGGGCCCGGGCCTGTTTCGCCGATCCGGGGCTCAAGTTGGAACTGAAAACCCCGGCCAGCCTGATGTGGGACGAACATGGGGGGACCTTTGTCCTGAAGGTGGGCGAGTTGGACGTGGCCGAAGCCGGCGCGGCCGAGGCGGAACCGGGCTTCAGCCTGACGATCCCACTGACGCAGACAGAGGCGCTTTGCCGGGATCTGGAAGAGTTCGCGGCCCAGCAGCAACTGCCTTTGACCGAGCCCATGGGCCCGGAACTGGCGGAAACGGTCATGCTGGCCGCCTGCCACGTGCCCGGGAAAAACCTGTTCATCTTCGCCGAAGCCCCGGCCCTGGCGGCCACAAGGCGCGGGG
>JBAZKX010000051.1:0-9702 GCA_041650575.1 Desulfobaccales bacterium | reverse complement strand
CCGGCGGAGATGGCCCGGCTCTTTCCCTATCCCCAGGTGTTGGCGGCCTCAGGAGAGATCGCGGCCCGTTGCGAGGTCTCCCTGGAGCTGGGCACCTACCATTTCCCGGTTTACCCCGCCACCGCGGGCGAGAGCATGGAGGCCCTCATGTCCCGGCAGGCCCGGGAAGGACTGCAAAAGCGCTTGGCCGCGCCCGCCCCCCATCCCCGGCCCCCCGAGGCCGACTACGTCAATCGCCTGGAATACGAGATCGACATCCTGGTGAAGATGGGCTTTGCCGGCTACTTCCTGGTGGTGGCCGACATCACCAATTATGCCCGGCAGCGCCAGATTCCCGTGGGCCCCGGCCGGGGCTCTGCGGCCGGCAGCCTGGTGGCCTACGCCCTGGAGATCACCGACCTGGACCCCCTGGCCTACGGCCTGTTCTTTGAGCGCTTCCTCAATCCGGAGCGGGTCAGCCCTCCTGACATCGACGTGGATTTCTGCTACGAGCGCCGGGGCGAGATAATCGAGTACGTCTCCAAGACCTACGGCTGGCCGAACGTGGCCCACATCACCACCTTCGGCAGCATGAAGACCCGCCAGGTGATCCGGGACGTCGGCCGGGCCCTGGAAGTGCCGTTCCCCGAAGTGGACAAGATCGCCAAGCTGGTGCCGGAAAAGCTCAACATCACCCTGGAGCAGTCCCTGGCCCAGGAGCCGCGCCTGCGGGAACTCCGGGACGGCAATCCCATGGTGGCGGACGTCCTCACCGTCGCCGAAGTCCTGGAGGGCCTCCCCCGCCATGCCTCCACCCACGCCTCCGCGGTGGTCATCGCCGACCGGCCGCTGATCGAATACCTGCCCCTCTATAAAGGCAGCAAGGGCGAGCAGGTCACCCAGTTCGACATGAAAGGGGTGGAGAAGGTAGGCCTGGTGAAGTTCGATTTCCTGGGCCTGCGCACCCTGACGGTGATCGACCAGGCGGTGCGCCTGATCCGGCGGCACTATGCCCCCGACTTCGACATCCACGCCATTCCTCTAGATGATCCGGACACCTTCGCCCTTCTCCAGGCGGCCAACACCGCGGGCGTGTTCCAGTTGGAAAGCGGGGGCATGCGCGCCCTCATGGTGCGCCTCAAGCCCACGGTCTTTGAAGACATCATCGCCCTGGTCGCCCTATATCGTCCGGGTCCCATGGAGAGCGGCATGATCGATGATTTCGTGCGCCGCAAGCATGGGGAAATCCCGGTGGAGTATTTTCTGCCCCAGATGGAGCCCATCCTCAAAGAGACCTACGGGGTCATCCTCTACCAGGAGCAGGTGATGCAGATCGCCGCGGCGGTGTCCGGCTTTTCCCTGGCGGAAGCCGATCTCCTGCGCCGGGCCATGGGCAAGAAGGACCCCGCGGTGATGGCGGCCCAGCGGGACCGTTTTGTCTCCGGGGGCGTGGCGGGCGGGGTGGCCAAGGCCAGGGCGTCCGAGCTCTTCGGCCTCATCGAAAAGTTCGCGGGTTACGGCTTCAACAAGTCCCACAGCGCCGCCTATGCCCTCGTGGCCTATCAGACCGCATATCTCAAGGCCCACTATCCCCTGGATTTTCTGGCCGCGGTGCTCAACAGCGAAATCAACAATACCACGGCCCTGGCCAAGCATATCATGGAGGCCCGGGACCAGGGCGTCGAGCTGTTGCCGCCGGACATCAACCGCAGTGACCGGGATTTTACCGTGGAGAGCGGCAAGGTCAGGTTCGGACTGGCAGGGGTGAAAAACGTCGGCATGGGGGCCATTCATGATATTTTGGCGGCCCGGCATTCAGGTCCCTTCGAGAGCTTCCGGGAGGTCCTGGAGCGCATCAACCTGGGCAAGGTGAATCGCAAGGTCCTGGAGTCCCTCATCCAGGCCGGCGCCTTTGACAGCCTCCAGCCCCGGCGGAGCCGGCTCATGGCGGGACTGGAAAGCGCCCTGGAAAAGGTCAATAACCAGAAGCGCCGGGAGGCCGCCAAGCAGATGTCCATGTTCGGGGGTCTGTTGGAAGCCCATGAAGACGACTGGCTGCCGGAGGCCGAACCCTGGGACAAGTCCTTGAAACTGGCCCGGGAAAAGGAGTCCCTGGGGGTTTACCTCACCGGGCACCCCCTGGATGCCTACCGGGTCCTGTTAAAATCCCATATCAGGGTGACCACCGCCGACTTGGCCGAGATGCCCGACTCCCAGGAGGTTATCCTGGGAGTAGTGGTCACTTCCCTCAAGGAAAAGGCCACCAAACGGGGCGGACGCATGGCCATCCTCTCGGTGGAAGATCTGGCGGGCAGCGTCGAGGTGCTGGTCTTCGGGGAAGTCTATGAGCGGGTGGCTCAACTCCTGACGCAGCCCAGCCTGCCCCTGTGGCTCAAAGGGCACCTGGTGCTGGAAGAAAAGGGCCCCAAACTGGTGGCCCAGGATATCGCCCCCCTGGAGAGATCCCTGCCGCGCTTGCCCGAGCGGCTCGACCTGCGCGTCCAGGCCGCCACCGTGACCACCGAACAGCTTCAGCACTTAAAAGAGATTTTGAGCCGCCACGCCGGCCCGGTTCCGGCCTTCCTCATCTTCCTCCATAACCGGGAAGACGCGACCCTGGCCCTCCCCAAGGAGTTGGGCCTGGCGCCGTCCGCCGATTTGGTGGCCGAAGTCAACCGGCTTTTCGGTTACCCGGCCCTGAGCCTGTAAAACTGCTTTTATGCGGGAAATCTGTTAGCCTCGGGATTGTCCGGCAAGGTTTGCTATATCGCGGCAGTAAATTTTTTGTTGAAAATAACTACCCCATAATTAAATCATCCCATGGAATTTTCAAGGTTTTCTCCTCTCCCCCCTCGGGGGTGTTTGGACCGGAGAGAAGGGTAACAAACGTTCGGGGACATAGGTAACACTTTTTTTCTTTATAAACGTCTTTTGTTTTTTAAATCTAACGTCTTTGCCCAGGGTCTGGGGATGGTATGGTCGGGCATGGGGTCACCCCCAAGCCCAGGCGCAGCAACCATACGGTCAGGGGCGTATAGGGATGCTCCCAGTCCGCCCCCCAGGGCGAACCATATCCACCAGGATTCTCCGGGGCAGACCGTAGCGGCGGAAGATCCCGGTCAAACGCGCCTTCACCGTGGCGGTCCGCTCATCGGCGCAGGCCTCCAGCCCCAGGGAATAACGGGAGTGGTCGTCCAGTCGGATGGGCTTCTACGTCTTCTGATCGTTGTTCAGAGCTGAACGGTGATGGCTGAGTAATGTGGGGGAGGGCGCGGAGCGCCAGCCTCGAAGGATTGGTTAGGGCGGCGTCCGGGCGCATCTTGCCATTGCTGCGCACAGGCTGGAAAGCCTGTGCCACCAGAGCCAGTAACCAAATAATTCAAACCCAGAACCCAGAACCCGGTACCTAAAGCCTTGCTCAAACTTACCTGGCGCAATACTATCCGGCACCCGCTGCGGGCCAGCCTCACCATCCTGGGGCTGGCGGTGGCGGTGCTGGCCTTTTGTCTGCTGCGCACCGTGGTGGCGGCCTGGTATGCCGGGGTGGAGGGAGCATCGCCTACCCGCCTGATCACCCGCAATGCCATCTCGTTTATCAATCCCCTGCCCATGGCCTATCTGCCCAAGATCCAGGCCGTGCCCGGCATCACCAATGTGGCCTACAGCAACTGGTTCGGCGGCATCTACATTGACGAACGCCATTTCTTCCCCACCTTCGCGGTGGAGGTGCGGCGGTACTTCCCCATGTACCCCGAGATCGTCATGCCCGAGGACCAGAGGTTGGCCTTTGAGAAGGATCGCCGGGGGGTCGCGGTGGGCCGGGCCCTGGCCGTCCGTTACGGTTGGAAGGTGGGGGACCCCATTGTCCTCAAAGGCAATATCTATCCCGGCCAATGGGAGTTCATCATCCGGGCCATCTATACCGGGGCCGAAGCGACCACCGATGAGTCCCGGTTTTTTTTGCACTGGGATTTTTTGAACGAAACCTTGAAAAAGAACGCCGACAGCCGGGCCGACAGCGTAGGATGGTACATCATCAGGGTGGCCCGGCCGGAAATGGCGGCCCAGGTGGCGGCCCAAGTGGACGCATTGTTTAAAAACAGCCTGGCCGAGACCCTGACGGAAACGGAAAAGGCCTTCTTTCTGGGGTTCGTCTCCATGACCGAAACCATTCTGCTGGCCATCCAGGTGGTGTCCTGGGTGGTCATCGGGGTCATCCTGGTGGTCCTGGCCAACACCATGGCCATGAGCGCCCGGGAACGCCTGGGGGAGTATGCGGTGCTCAAGACCCTGGGCTTCAAGGCCCGCCACCTGGCCGGCCTGATCTTCGGGGAATCGCTCCTGCTGGCCCTGGCCGGGGGCCTGGTGGGGCTGGCCCTGACGTTTCCCGCGGTCTATGTCTTCAAGAAATCTCTGGGCCAGTATTTCCGGGTCTTTCCCCTGACCCGGGCCACCCTGGTCCTGGGACTGGCAGTGGCCCTGGTCGTAGGGCTCCTGGCCGCGCTCTTCCCCTCCTGGCGGGCCGCCCGGGTGAGCATCGCCGAGGCGCTGAGGAAGGTGGGGTGAGATTAGCAGTTAGCAGTTAGCGGTTAACAGTTAGCAGTTAGTCTATTAGCTGGTGGTCCCAGAACCCGGAACCCAAAACTGTGTTAAAACTTACCTGGCGCAATACGATTCGGCATCCGTTACGGGCCTCCCTGACCATCTTGGGGATGGCGGTGGCGGTGTTGGCCTTCTGTCTGTTGCGCACGGTGGTGGGCGCCTGGTATGCCGGGGTGGATCTGTCTTCGCCGGTGCGCCTGGTAACGAGGAACGCGGTGTCCCTGATGACTCCCTTGCCGCTGTCCTATCTGGCCAAGATCCAGGCAGTGCCCGGCATCGTCCGGGTGGGTTACGCTTATTGGTTCGAGGGCATTTATATCGACCAAAAGCACTTTTTCCCGCAGTTCGCCGCGTCGCTGCCGAGCTACCTGGATGCCTATCCGGAGTTTATCATCCCCGAAGACCAGAAACTGGCCCTGGTCCGGGACCGCCGGGGCGCTGTGGCCGGGCGCAAGCTGGCGGCGCGGTACGGCTGGCGCCTGGGGGACGCCATCGTCCTCAAGGGCACTTATTTCCCGGGGGAATATCGCCTGGTGCTCCGGGGTATTTATCAGGGGCAGTATCCCAACACCGACGAGACCCAGTTGTTTTTTCATTGGGATTATCTGAATGAAACCTTGAAGAAAACCACTCCGGATATAGCCGACAAGGTGGGCTGGTTCCTGGTCCAGGTGGCCCGGCCGGAGTTGGCCTCGCCGGTGTCCACCAGGATCGACGCGGCCTTCAAAAATTCCCTGGCCGAGACCCTGACGGAGACCGAGGCCGCGTTTCAGATGAGCTTCGTCGAGATGACCTCCGCCATCCTGGTGGCCATCCAGGTGGTGTCCTGGGTGGTCATCGGGGTGATCCTGGTGGTCCTGGCCAACACCATGGCTATGAACGCCCGGGAACGCCTGGGGGAGTATGCCGCGCTCAAGACCATGGGGTTCAAGCCCCGCCACCTGGCGACCCTTATCCTGGGGGAATCGCTGACCCTGGCCCTGGTGGGGGGACTCTTGGGCCTGGCCTTGAGCTATCCCGCGGTGAAACTCTTTCCCCCGGAGGTTACCCAGTATTTCCCGGGCCTGGACGTGAGCCCGACCACCGCAGCGCTGGGAATGGCGGTGGCTCTGGCAGTGGGGGTGCTGGCCGGGATCGTCCCGGCCTGGCAGGCCGCACGGGTGCAGATCGCGGCGGCGTTAAGGAAGGTGGGGTAGTTGTTGGGGAAAGGGCTGGAGCTTTTTCGTCAGCAACCCTTCCGCTATAATGAGCCCAAGCAGAGCTTGGGCAAAAAATTACGTTCCCAAGTGCAACTTGGGAACGAGAGAGCTGGCCAGAACCTAAAAACTGGCCACTGACCACTGGCCACTAAAAAATGCCTATTCCTATCTCCTACAGCTATCGCAACCTCCTGGCCCGGCGGTTGACTACGTTTCTGACCGCGCTGGGCATGGCGTTGGTGGTCTTTGTGTTCGCCGCGGTGCTCATGCTCTCGGAGGGGTTGCGGCGCACCCTGGTGGCCACGGGCTCTTTTGATAACGTGGTGGTGCTCAGGGCCGGGTCCGAATCCGAGGTCCAGAGCGCCATCGACCGCAATCAGGCCGGGATCATCCTGGCCCAGCCGGAAGTGGCCGTGGATCAGGAGGGGCGGCGCCTGGCCGCGGCTGAGGCCATCGTGCTCATCAATCTGCCCCGGCGGGGCACCGGCATGCCGGGCAACGTCATCATCCGGGGGGTGCAGCCTGGGTCGCCGGAATTGCGGCGGGAGGTTCATATCGGCGCCGGGCGGTTTTTAAAACCCGGCTCCAATGAGATCGTGGCCGGGTCCCAGATTGCCAAACGTTATCAGGGGGCCGGGCTGGGAGAGACCATGCGCTTCGCCATGCGGGACTGGCGGGTGGTGGGCATCCTGGAGGCGGGGAACACCGGTTTTGCCTCGGAGCTCTGGGCGGACGTGGAGACCCTGCTGGCGGCCTTTCGGCGCACGGGGTTTTCGTCGGTGATCCTGCGCCTGCGGGACCCCGGGGCCTTCGAGGCGTTGAAGGCCCGCCTGGAGAGCGACCCCCGCCTGCCAGTGCAGGTGCTCAGGGAAGTGCAATTCTACGAGAACCAGTCCCGGCGGCTGGCTACCTTCATCCGCCTCCTGGGGCTGGCCCTCACCGGCATTTTCGGGATCGGGGCCATCCTGGGGGCCATGGTCACCATGTACGCCCAGGTGGGGGCCCGGGTCTCGGAGATCGGCACGCTCAGGGCTTTGGGCTTCAAGCGGCATCACATCCTGGCGGCCTTTCTCCTGGAGTCCATGCTCCTGGGATTCCTGGGCTGGGCCTTGGGCCTGGTGCCCGCGGCGCTTCTGAACTTCATTACCCTGTCCACCATCAACTGGTCGAGCTTTGCCGAACTCTCCTTCAAGTTCGCCCTGACCCCGGGGATCCTGGTGAAAAGCCTGCTCTTCGGGGTGGGCATGGGCCTGGTGGGGGGATTTTTGCCCGCGCTCAAGGCGGCCCGCCTGCCTTTGCTCGAAGCCCTGCGCGCAGCGTGAGGTCTTAATCCCTAATGAGGGATGAGACCCAAGATGCCGAAGATAATCAGGTAGATGGCCACGATAGTGCTCAAGAGCCGGGGTTGGACCAGGATTAAAATTCCGGCGATCAGGGCGATAATCGGACCCAAATAGACGTGAAACGTCATGGCAGTCTCCTTCTTTGGGGTGTTGATTAATCAGGCTGGAGGGGGAGGGTGTCAATTAAGGGGCGTAACTGATTGAGGATGGCGGGCGGGGACGCCCGCCCTACCGGGCGGAGATTGAGGTCGTCAGAGAGGCCGTCCTCGGCAGTCCCTCAAGAAAAAGCCGGCGGGGTCATTCCTCCACTTTGTCGGCGAAGCCGGCCAGGGTGGTCAGCTTTTGGTAGCCCGGGGGGAGGTCGAAGCGCCAGTCAGCCACCGTCTCTTCTTTGATGCTGCGGTACTCGAGACTGAAATTGCGTTGCCGGCACTCCATTTTGACCGGCAGGCCCAATTTGAGGGCCACCCAGTAGGTCTGGCTTTCGAGGTTGCCGCCGCCGGGCACCATGACCGCGACCTTCTCGGTTTCGTAGCCGCTGACCGTGTCTTTGCCCACCGGGCGCTTCTGCAGAGCCTGGGGGGGAATTTGGATGAACTGGCCGGGGAGCTTTTTCGTCAGGGGCATCTCGAGGTAGGTGCGCTGGCGGGGGATGATCACCCAGATCACTTTTTTATCCGGGCGCACGATGGTCACGGTCTCGCCCCCTGCGTCCCGGAATTCCTGGCGCATCAGGCCATCGCGGACGTAAACCTTGCCCGGGACGGTATTAGAGCCGTCCTTGACCACCATGAGGGCGGAAAATTCCGCGCCCCAGGCCGGCAGGGCGAAGATCAACAGCACCCAGCAGAGCGCTAGAAAATTTCTGAGGTTCCTCCAGGTGGGCTCCATAAACTCCTCCAGGTACACGGACTTACTCATAGTTGGCTTGGGCAGAAAGGCATCAGGAAACTCCCGGGAGGCAGAGGGACGGAAGAAGAGGAGCAGGGCCGGCGGCGACCCAACCGGGCCGCCGGATAGATACGGGGCCTGTCTGCCGCGCTAAGGGCACCGCTGGATTTATACCACGCGGTGCGCCGAATTACAACAAAACATAGCAGAAGTAGTTAAAAACTATAAATTACAATAAGTTGATTAGTATGATTTTCAAAAACTATCTCAATAATTGGAACAATCATGGCAACCTGATCACCAACCCCGTGCCAAGTGGCAATGCCGCCTGGCGCGGAAGGGGCGCGGGCTTTAGACCTCCCGACTGCAGCCGATGCCCTGGCCGGTGAGCTGAAAATATTCCTCCCCGGCGCAGGCCAGGCAGACCTTCTGGCCGCCCTGCACTCGGATGCGGGACTCCATCACCCCTTCGCCGCAGCGGGCGCAGATCTCGGTGGCCAGAATCCGGGCATAGGCCGGCAGCCGGATGGTGAGGGTCTCGATGAGGAACTGCTCCTCCAGGGGCACTTCTTCCAGTTCCCGCCGGGCCACTCCTTCCCACAGGTGGTGGAAGCGGTGCAGGTCCTCGGCAGTGCCCTGGCGCTGGACGACCACTTTCTCAAACAGCGGCCCCGCGGCGGGATAGCGGCTGAACATGTGTTCCCGGAAGTCGGGATGCACCACCAGGCGCACCGCGGCGCCGTCGACGCGCCGGGCCACGGTGACCGCGGTCTTGCCCAGGTCCTGGTAAATGAGGCTGTTGTTGCCGAAGGTGCAGCCGGTGACCACCTGGATGCCGTCGGTGAAGCAATTGTTGCACTCCACGATGGCCACTACTTCCTCCATGCCGGTGTTCTCCTGGTCCAGAAAGGCCATGGCGTGCCGGCCGGCTTTGACCCCCAGGGCGAGATAAGGGCAGAGGTGCCCGTGAATGCTTTCGGCGTGGCGCAACAGCCCCGGGAGGTCATTGCAGCGAATCATGGTTTCGATAGCCTGGCGGGGCGAGGCGTGTTCGTGCATGGTCGGTTCTCCTCTGGTTAAGGGGGAAAGGGTCAGGGGAAGATAATTTTCCCCGTCTTCCCGCCACTATTGAAATCGCTGATCAGGCTTTTCGTTGTACATTAAGGGAATATATCTAGATCAGCCGAAAAAAACCAAGGATATAGTATAGCAGCAATTATGGGTCATCGATTAAAAATTGATAAGATCGGGGGAATGGGGTCCCAAAGGAGGTTCTTGCCTGCATGGGAATAGCATCTGATATCGTGATTATCGTGGTTGCCGCGCTCATCGGAGGCATCGCCGCACATAAGCTGAAACAGCCCCTGATTTTAGGCTATATCCTGGCAGGAGTGGCGGTTGGGCCTTATACCGGCGGGGTCACCGTATCCGAAATTCATAATATCGAATTGCTGGCTGAGATTGGTGTGGGGCTCCTGCTTTTCGCTCTTGGTCTCGAGTTTTCGTTCAAGAAGTTAAAATCGGTGCGCAATATCGCCTTGGTGGGCACTCCCCTGCAAATACTTTTGACCATCATTTACGGTATCGCGCTGGGGCACTGGTTGGGTTGGGGATGGATCCCTTCCGTCTGGCTGGGATCATTGGTCTCGCTGTCCAGCACCATGGTCATTCTGAAAACCCTTATGAAT
>JBAZKX010000050.1:0-9789 GCA_041650575.1 Desulfobaccales bacterium | reverse complement strand
CGGGGTTACGTACACCCTGCAGGCCGGCGAGATCCGCCTCCTGGGCGATAAGATCACCATCCCGGGGATCATCCTGGTCAGCGAAGGCGCCGTTCGCCTGTCCGGGGAAGTGGCCCTGGCCGGGATCCCCACGGCCGTGGTTCAGGGCCGGTCGGATAACTTTTTGCTGATGGACCGCGGCGGCAATAACCTCTGGGTCAACGGGTTCGCCGATCTGCGGGGGCCCCTCTCGGGCCTGGTGGCGAAGGGACGGCTGACTGTCCCCAAAGCCCAATTCCGGCCTACTTTCTTCCAATCCGGCCAGGATCCGGACGTGGTCCTGGTTCGCCAACAACCCCGGTCTCAGGAAAACCCGGCTGCGGCTCCCGAACTGTATCGCAATATGCTCATCGACGTGAGCATCGAAGCCCCGGGAAATGTCTGGCTCAAAGATCCCACCGGCAAGATGGAACTCAGCGCCAACCTTAAGGCCAGGAAGGAACCGGGAAGTAAACTGGTTATGGGAGGGCAGATCCGGGCCCTTCAAGGGACCATAAATATCGAAGACAGGCCTTTCAAGGTGGAACGAGGCAGCCTCACCCTGCCCGGCGTCCCCAACAAACCCATTCTGGTGGATCTCAAGGCCGACCATGCCATGGATGATATTACTCTGGTCCTCACGGTCAACGGCACCGTGACCAACCCCATAATCCGCATGGAAAGCCTGCCGCCGCTGCCTCCCGCCGACGTCCTTTCCTATCTGGTGTTCGGCGCGCCGGCCGCCACCCTGACCCGGGACCAATACCTGGCCCTGGGGGCTCAGCAATTAGGGGTGCTGGGAGGCATAAGCACTACCAAGCTGAGCGAAATTCTGGGGTCCACCATTCCCTTGTTAAGGGACATCAAGATCAAAACCGGCATGGTAAGCGGCCGGCCCACAGTGGGCCTGCAAAAAGAGGTGACCAAGAACGTCAGCATCTTCGTGGGGCGTAATCTCAATGAGGAGCGCAACACCTACGAGCAACAGGCCGGCATTGAATACAAATTCAACAAAAACCTGAGCATTGAATCCCAGATCGGCACCAGGAACTCCGGCGCCGACGTGTACTTTAACTACGATTTTTGATTCTGAACACGAAGCTGCGTTCCCAAAAGGAGGGGCGGACCTGTTTGTCCGCCCTCACTTTAGAACGCACCCGCAGGCGACCCCTACGGGCAAGGCTATTCTTGCCTCTAGGAGCGCCAGACTTGGTCTTACCGCCTGCCGCCGGGCAAATCCGCCGCTAACTGCTCCAGCCGCGGGAAAGCCCCCGGCCGCTCCGCAAGCCGCCGGCGCAGGCCCTCCACGGCCGCGGGGATGTAGCGGGCGAACTGGTCTTTGCCCTTCACCTTGGTCAGAAAGCCGTAAGCCCCCAGGATCTGGAGATTGCGGCAGAGCGCCAGGTGAAAATATTGGTCCCGGAAGGCCGGCGGGTCCACCTCCAGACGGGACGCGATGACCTCCAGGTAATAGTCCAGCAGTTCGGCCTGCCAGGCGGGATTCAGGTTGACATAGGGATCGATGAGCAATGAAGCCGCGTCGTAACCCAGCGGCCCCAGCCGCCCCCCCTGAAAATCGATCACCCTAAGCCGCCCGCCGGCGATGTAGAGATTCCGGGACTGAAAGTCCCGGTGCAGGAAATAGTTGGTCCCGGCAGGCAAAGCCCCGGTGAGGAGGCGCTCGAAATCCGGGGCCAGTTCCTCCATGGTGGTCTTCAGGCCCAGGTAAAGATTGAGGAAGGCCCGGACGAAGTAGCCGCACTCCCGCTCCCACAGCAAGGGCCGGTGCAGCGCCGGGGTATCGAAGCACCAGGAGGAATCGAAGCCCTCTTTGCCCTTAATCTGCATGTCCGCCAGGAGGTTCAGGGCCTGGCGGTACCAGTGGCGGATCTGGCTCTCCTGGGACTGGCGCTTGATGGCCGACTCCAGGCTGATGTCCCCCACGTCCTCCAGCAGCATCCAAAATTCCTCCCGGCAATAGGCGTAGATCTCCGGCACCGGGGCCCCCCGCTCCCGCAGGTGGCGGCCGATCAGATAATAGGAGTCGTTTTCGTTGACGTCGCCTCCCGGGGGAGAAGGATGAAAAAGGAGCACCGCGGTGGGAGACCCCAACAGGCGGTAAAAACGGCGGTCGGAGCCGTCGCCGGCCAGGGTCTGCGGCGAGGTGAGGCTGACGCCCCGAGCCTTGGCCGCGGCTTCAAGACGTGCGGTCCAGAGATACTGCGGCATATCCATCCTCCCGCCCCTTAAGGGGAGTTCAAGGTTCAAAGTCAGGGGGTATTTGGATGACCACCAAAGGCTTAGGGCTTTGTTCTCACACCAGCACCTGCCCCCGAGCGGAATCCCGTACTTCCACCCCCGCGGCCACGATGCAATCCTCCAACTCCACCCCCGGCCCGATGACGGCCCGGTCCCAGACCACGGTATCGGCAAGCGATGCCCCCTCCCCCACCGTCACCTCTGCGCCCAGGCAGACCCCGCCCCGGCATTGCACCCGGTCGCCGAGCCTGGCCCCTGAGCCGATCCAAGGATCGGCCAGGCCGGGAAAATACCGGGCCAGCTTGGGGGAGGCCCCGGCCAGCAGCCGCCGGTGGGCCGCCAGATAATTAGAGGGCGTGCCCACGTCCTGCCAGAAATGGCCGCGCACCGTGAGATAAGCCAGGGTCTCCCCCGCGGCCAGGGCCTCCCGCCAGGCCTGCACCAGATTAAAGGGTTGGCCCGGCGGCGGCAAATAGCGCCTGAGACCATCATCCACCACCTGGACGCCGGTATAGGCCAAGGGCGACCCGCTTCCCCCGGGCGGCGGCGCGCCGATGCTCACCACCCCATCATCCGCCACCCAGACGTTGTTATGCGCCGGACAGTCATGCAGCACCAGGGTACTCACCGCCCCGGTCCGGTGGCCGCGATAGATCTCGGCTAAATCCAGGTCCGTCAGGATATCGCCGTTGACGGCCAAAAACGGCCCCTCCCGCAGCATCTCCCCTATCTGCCGCAGCCCCCCGCCTGTCCCCAAAATCTCGGGCTCGTGGCTAACGCTGAGGTTGAACCCCCAGGGTTCGGCCTGCAGGAAATCGTGCACCCGGTCCGCCAGATGATGGGTGTTCACCGCCACCCGGCAAAAGCCCGCGGCCTCCAACTGCGCCAGCAACAGCCCCAGCAGGGGCCGGTTCAATACCGGGATCAACGGCTTGGGACAGATATCCGTCAGCGGCCTGAGCCGCGTCCCCAACCCCGCGGCCAACACGGCCGCTTTTAAGGCAGTTTTCGGTTTTCGGTTTTCGGTTTTCAGTTTCTTAGGCCTGAGTATTTTGGTTAAATTGAGCTCCCGGCAAAACTCACTTTCCCTAAAAATTGTCATTCTGAGGGAACCCAGCGACCGAAGCATCCAGGTCATCCTCTGCGCTCAAGATGACAAAAAGAGCGGTCTTACAGAAGGCCACTCTGCTCTTGACCACTGCTCACTGACCACTGCCCCTCACTCCCCCAGCACTATCCGGCAATCCACGCACCAGCAGGCTTCGGGGGTGGCCAGCACCGGGTTGAGATCCAGTTCCCGGATAGTCGGGTAGTCCGTGGCCAGCCGCGAGAGTTTGACCAGGGTATCCGCCAGAGAGGGCAGGTGGACGCCCTTTTGCCCCCTTGCCCCCTGAAGGATGGGGTAGATTTTCAAGGCTTCGAGCATCCGGGCGGCCTGATCAAGGGTCACCGGAGCCAGGGCCCGGGACACGTCTTTGAGGACTTCCGTATAGATGCCGCCGGCCCCGGCCACCAGCACCGGCCCGAATTGGGGGTCGCGCTTGAGGCCGCAGAGCAGTTCGATCCCCTTGACCTGCTTTTGGACCAGGATGCCGTCGAGGCTGCCGTCGGGAGTGCGTTGGCGGAACCGCCTCAGCATGTCCTTATAGGCCTGCCGCAGTTTCGCCTCGTTGGCCACGTTCAGGACCACGCCGCCCCAGTCCGACTTGTGGAGCCAGGCCGAAGAGATGATTTTCAGCACCACGGGGTAGCCCATTCCCGCCGCGGCGGCCACGGCCCCGGCCTCATCCACGGCCAAAATTCCCGGCACCAGTGGCAGATCGTAGGCCTTCAAGATGCTGAAGGCTTCCTCCCCTACCAGCAGCCCCTCCGACGGCAGGCGGCCCCGGCGGGCGGCCGCAGGTTGGGGCAGGGTAAAATCGCCGGGCGCGGGCCGGTTAAGAAATTGCCGATAGCGCCAGGTGGCCGCCAGCCCCATGATGGCCTCATCCACGCTGTCGAAACAAGCGACCCCGGGGTCGCCGGCCAGTTCCCGGGCCTGGGCGACCATCGCGGCTTCGTCGCCATAGAACAGAATCGCCAGGGGTTTGTGCTCCGGGTTGTGTTTCTGGATCTTCCGGACGGCCGCGGGAATATCCAGGTCCGCATGGCAGGGGGAGACAAAGACCGGTGCCAGGCCCACCGCGCCGTCCACCTGCTCGTCTTCGAGCAGGCCGATGAGCGAGCGCTTAAACACGCCGGTAAATGAGCCGGTCACCATGCCCAGGGGCCAGAGGTCCACCGGGTTGTGGAGCTGATGCCAATCGATGCGCGGTTCTTCCATCTCCCGCAGCGCCTCGGGAAAGGGGGCCAGTTCCAGGCCGTAGTCTTCGCAGCAGTCCGCGGCGATAATCCCGAAGGCGCCGGTGGCGGTCACCACTCCCAGGCGGGGGCCGGCCAGGGGCTCGAAGTGGAGAAAGGCCCGGCATACGGCCAGCATCTCCACCAGGTTCTTGACCCGGATGACCCCGGCCTGGGCCAGGGCCAGGTCAAAAATGGCGTCTTCCCCCACCAGGGAGCCGGTGTGGGACATAGCGGCCTGGGCCCCGGCCGCGCTGCGCCCGGTTTTGAGCGCAATAATCGGTTTGGTCCGAATGATCCGGGCCGCGGTGTTCAAAAAGAGCCGGCCCCGGGTGATGCCCTCCATATGCAGGACGATGATCCGGGTCTGGGGATCGTGTTCCAGGTATTCCAGGACCTCCACGACGTCCACGTCGCCGGCGTTGCCGATGTCTATGGCCTTGCCCATGCGGCCGGTGAAGGAAACGGCCCCCACCTGAAAGGCGCCGGACTGGGCCACCACGGTGAGCGGCGCCGGGTCCGGGTCCCGGGGCACGTCGATGAACGCGGTGGTGAAGCCGGAAAATGGGTTGAGAATGCCCATGGTGTTGGGCCCCACCAGCCGGGCGCCGTGCTCCCGGGCCAGGCGCACCACCTCTTCCTGCAAGGCCTTGCCCTTCTCGTCGGCGTCGGCGAACCCCTGGCTGATCACCACCAGCCGTTTAATGCCGTGGTGCACGCAGTCCCGCACCGCGCCCGCGACCCGGTCCCGGCCCAGGGAGATCACCGCCAGGTCGGGGACCTCGGGAAGGTCGGCCACCCGGGGGGACGTCTTATAGCCCATGATGTCCGGGACCTTGGGATGCACCAGGAAAATGCGGCCCGAATAACCGTAGCTGAGGAGCATCTCCAGGTTGTTGTAAGCGCCGGGGCCGGTCTGCCGGGAAGTGCCGATGAGCACCACGGAGCGGGGCTCGAAGAACCGTTGCATAGAGACTCCTTTCAATGAACAGGGAGCAGTGAGCAGCATCATGCGGCGGCCGCACGCCGCCCTGTCTAAGCTGAATTTTGACCGTCAGCTTGCCGCGCAACCTAAAGATTCAAGAGAGACGGCTGACCGCTCCTCAGTCTTTACCCTTTGCCCCCCAGATCACTCTTATACCCGAACTTCCTCAAGATATCGTGGCGCCAGGCGCGGCCCGAGTCGTCCTCCACGCCCTTGGGGGAGAAGCCGTCCACCACCCCCAGGATGCCGCGCCCCAGTTCGGTCTGGGCCAGGACGACTTCCACCGGGTTGGCGGTGGCGCAGAAGATCTGGCAGACCTCGGGGCAGAGTTTGACCGCGTTGAGCACGTTGATGGGGAAAGCGTCCTTCATGATAATATTGAAGGTGTGGCCCGCCGCGAGCAGGCGCGCGTTCTCCGTGGCTGCGGCCTTGAGATCGGGGTCATTGCCCTCCACCCGAATGAGGCAATCTCCGGAGGCCTCGGAAAACGCCAGGCCGAACTTGATGCCGGGCGCCGCGCCCACCAGGATTTCATACAGGTCTTCCACGGTCTTGATAAAATGGCTCTGGCCCAAAATGAGATTGGCCCCCTCGGGGATGGTAAGTTTGACCAGGTGCATTTCCATGGCGATACCTCGGAAGCATGACCGGAATTCCTTCCCGGCGCAGGTTTTTTCTGGTATTATAGTGCTGTTAAGGTTAAGGGACAAGCCTGGAAAAGCTTTATCAGGACGGGAGCCAGGGGCGGCGAGTTTTTTCTTTCTCCCTTTCGCCTTTTACCCTTTTCACCTTTTCGCCCCTTTTAAAGAAATAAGGAGTGCGGATTATCAGACGACTGCTCCTCATCGCCGGTCTCCTGCTGGTGTTAGCGCGGCCTGCCTCGGCTGACCTCAAGATCGGCCTCTATCTGCCCATGACCGGCCCGGCCGCAGCTATGGGCCAGATGGTCTGGGAAGGGGTGCAGGCGGCGCATCAGCTTCAGCCCCAGGTGTTGGGCCAGCCCGTCAAACTGGTCCTGGTGGACACCCGGAGCGATCGCATCGAAGCGGCCAACGCGGTGAGCCGGCTGATCGAAAGCGACAAGGTAGCGGCCATCATCGGGGAAGTAATCAGCAGCGATACCCTGGCCGGGGTGCCCATCGCCGAGCGGGCCGGCATTCCCAATATTTCCCCCACCGCCACCAATCCATTGGTGACCCAAAACCGCAAATTCGCGTTTCGGGCCTGCTTTGAAGACAGCCTCCAGGGCCGGGTGGCGGCCCGGTTTGCCTGGGAAAACCTCAAGGCCCGGAAGGTGGCGCTGCTTATCGACCAGGCCCAGGACTACTGCGTGGGCCTGGCCAAGTATTTCACGGATGAGTTCAAGCGCCGGGGCGGCCAGATCGTGGCCACCAGCTATATCCAGACCGGCGACCAGGATTTTACCGCCCAGATTTCCGCGCTGAAGGGCGCCCAGGCCGACCTGATTTATGCGCCCAATTATTATGCCGAAGACGCCCTGCTGGCCAAGCAGGCCAAGGACCTGGGGGTGGCCACGCCCATCCTCACCGGGGACGGGGCCCAGGTGCCCGAGTTGATCAGCATCGGCGGCGACGCGGTGAACGGTATGTATTTCACCGCCCATTTTCACCGGGACGCCGTCACCACGCCTCAGGCCAGGAAATTCCTCCAGGCCTACGAAGGCCGGCATAAAAAATCTCTGGACGCCTTCGCCGCCCTGGGGGGCGATTCTTATGCCCTGCTCCTGGCGGCTTTCAGCCAGGCCGGCGGCGCCGACGGCGCCAAAGTCACCCAGGCCCTGGCCGCCACCAAAGACTTCCCCGGGGTCACCGGCGCCATCACCATGGGCCCGGACCACAACCCCCTCAAAGGGGTAACGATCATCAAGGTGGAACAGGGCAAGTTCGTGTATCAGACGACGATAAACCCATGAAGAATGCCCATGGCCCAACTCAAAATTAATATTCCGCAAGATAAGATTGAAGACTTCTGTAAGAGGTGGAAGATTGCGGAGTTTTCCATTTTCGGGTCTGCTCTGCGGGAAGATTTCTCCCCGAAAAGTGACGTCGACGTGCTGATCAGTTTCGAGCCGGACATCCCCTGGAGTCTTTACGATTGGGTGGATATGATCGAAGAATTGCGGGACATTCTGGGTCGTAAGGTCGATCTGGTGGAGAAATCGGGTCTGCGGAACCCTTTCCGCCGTCGCGAGATACTAAAGAACCGGCAGGTCATTTATGCCGTATAAAAAGGCAGACCCTGCACTTTTGTGGGATATGCTGGATGCGGCCAAGGCGATCCAGGGCTTTGTCGCCGGCAAGACCTTCCACCATTACCTGACTGAACGGATGTTGCGAGGCGCCGTAGAGCGCCACCTGGAAATTATCGGCGAGGCCGCCAAAGGGGTATCCAAGACTTTTCAAAAGACCCATCCGGAGGTCCCCTGGCATCGAATAATTGCGCAACGCCATGTCTTGGCTCATGAATACGGCGAAATCAAACAAGAACTGATTTGGAAAGTTGCCACATTTCATATCCCGGAGCTTATTGTTAATCTTGAACCTCTGGTTCCACAGCTGCCGGAAGAATCCCAATAACTGTTAACCTCATTCCCAAGTGCAACTTGGGAACGAATTTAAGCTCAAAGCGAGTTAAGAAATCTTCAGATTAAGGGTGATCGACCCTGGACCCTTCAAATAAACAACCGAGTCTATTTTCTATGATTGAAACACGCGCGGTTCCGATCAACATTGAAGATGAAATCCAGAAGTCCTATCTGGAATACTCCCTTTCCGTCATCATCGGCCGGGCCCTGCCGGACGTGCGGGACGGCCTCAAACCCGTGCACCGCCGTATCCTCTTCGCCATGAGCGAAGGGGGGAACGACTGGAACCGGCCCTACCGCAAGAGCGCCCGCATCGTCGGGGATGTCATCGGTAAATACCATCCCCACGGCGACACCGCGGTCTATGACGCCATTGTGCGCATGGCCCAGGACTTCTCCCTGCGCTATCCCCTGGTGGACGGCCAGGGCAACTTCGGCTCCATCGACGGCGACTCCCCCGCGGCCATGCGTTACACCGAGGTGCGTCTCACCCGTGTGGCCCATGAGCTCCTCCAGGACCTCGACAAGGACACGGTGGACTTTGTGGGCAACTACGACGGCTCCTTAAAAGAGCCCCTGGTGATGCCCACCCGGCTACCCAACCTCCTGATCAACGGCTCCTCGGGCATCGCGGTGGGAATGGCCACCAACATCCCCCCCCACAGCCTGGACGAAATTTGCGACGGCCTGCTCGCCACCCTGAACAATCCGGACATCACCCTGACCGAACTGATGACCATGATCCCGGGGCCGGATTTTCCCACCGGGGGCTTTATCTACGGCGCCGAGGGCATTGCCGAGGCCTACCGCACCGGCCGGGGCCTCATCCGCCTGCGGGCCAAGGTGAATATCGAGCGCAAGGGCGGCCGGGAGAGCCTGATCATCCGGGAGTTGCCCTACCAGGTGAACAAGGCCCGCCTCATCGAGCGCGTCGCCGAACTGGTCAAGGACAAGAAGATTGAAGGCATTGCCGACATCCGGGATGAATCGGACCGGGAAGGTCTCCGGGTGTCGATCATGCTCAAGAAGGACGAGCTGGCCCAGCCCATCCTGAACCAGTTGTATACCCACACCAACATGCAGGTCACCTTCGGCATCAACCTGGTAGCCATCGTCCACAACCGGCCGGAGCTCCTCGGCCTCAAGGACCTGCTGCACCATTTCCTGGAGCACCGGAAAGAGGTGATCGTCCGGCGCACCCGTTATGAGCTGAAGCAGGCGGAGGCCCGGGCCCACATCCTGGACGGCCTGCTCATCGCCCTGGACTGGCTGGATGCGGTCATCGCCATGATCCGGGCCGCCGCCAACCCGCCGGAGGCCAAGCAGCAGTTGATGGGCGGGATGTTCGTCCTGAAACCTAAGGCCGGCGCCACCCTCGAGGAAACCCGGGCCCAATACTCCCTCTCCGAGATTCAGGCCCAGGCCATCCTGGACATGCGGCTGCAGCGCCTTACCGGTCTCGAACGCCAGAAGATCATCAACGAAGCCGAAGAGGTCCAGGCCGCCATCCGGCGCTTCCGCCAGATTCTGGGGGATGAAGCCGAGGTTAGGGCCCTCATCGCCCAGGAATTGACCGAGCTGA
>JBAZKX010000049.1:0-9931 GCA_041650575.1 Desulfobaccales bacterium | reverse complement strand
GAACTCCGCCGCAATCTGTCTGGCCCGATTGATGGCGCCGGTCATGCCCTGGCTCCCCGGGGTCAGGATCACCTCTGCTCCCAGGTGCTTCAGGAGCTTGCGTCTTTCCAGGCTCATGGTATCGGGCATGGTGAGAATGAGGCGGTAGCCCCGGGCGGCGCAGGCAAAAGCCAGGGCAATCCCGGTGTTGCCGCTGGTGGGCTCCACGATGAGGGCCCCGGGGTGGATCAGGCCTCCGGCTTCGGCGGCCAGGAGCATAGCCGGGCCAATGCGGTCTTTGACGCTCCCCAGGGGGTTCATTGATTCCAGTTTTACCAGTACCGTGGCCCCCAGGTCCCGGGTGAGGGATTGCAAGCGCACCAGGGGGGTGGTGCCCACGGTGTCGATAATGCGGGGAAAGATGCGGCCCATGGATCACCTGTCCCGGGTTTGGTCCCGGTCTCCTTTGACATGATTGGCCCGGAAAATCAGCTCGGGCTTCTTCAGAAACACCTTGGTGTCCGGGGGCACCGAGCCGGTGAGCCAGACGTTGCCGCCGATGACGGCGCGGGCGCCGATCACCGTGTCACCTCCCAGAATAGTGGCCCCTGAATAAATAATGACGTCGTCTTCCACGGTGGGGTGGCGTTTCTTACTCCGGAGGGATTCCACCTGGTCCGGCGGCAGGGACAGGGCCCCCAAGGTCACCCCCTGGTAGAGCCGCACCCGGCGCCCGATCTCCGTGGTCTCGCCGATCACCACGCCAGTGCCGTGGTCGATGAAAAAGCTCTCACCAATCCGCGCCCCGGGGTGGATGTCGATGCCGGTTTGACTGTGGGCGTATTCCGTCATGATGCGGGGCATGAGGGGCACGCCCTGCCGCAGGAGTTGGTGGGCCGCCCGGTAGACGGTGACGGCAAACAGGCCGGGGTAGCTGAAGATGACCTCATCATGGCTTTTGGCTGCGGGGTCCCCCTGATACGCGGCCTGTACATCCGTGGCCAGGACGGCCCTGAGGCGCGGCAAGGCCCGGAGGAAGCGCACCGCTTCCTCCTGCCCCTTCTCCTGGCAGTGCAGGCACGGCAGCCCATAGCGCAGACATTCATGGCGAAAAGAGAGGGTGATTTGCCGGGAGAGCTCCTCAAAAAGGGCCACCGCCTCCTGCCCGAGATGATAGCCTAAGTTCACGGCATCCACCCGCTGGCAACTGAAGTACCCGGGGTAGAGGAGGCCTAAAGACCGGTGGATGATGGCGATTACCGCCTCCCGGGAGGGAATGGGCTCCGGGCTCACGTGGTCGAAGCAATCTCGGCTAAGGCAACACGCCACCAACTCCTGGACGACTCCAGGAATCTCCTCCCGATAGGTTTGACCGGTTTGCACGTCGACCTTGCACTGCTCCAATTCCTGATGGGCTGAGGCTTCCATAGCTGCCTGAACTCCCTATTCCCCGCACGCAGGGTTTCTTTTACCATTGAAAAAGATATTGATTTATTCTATAGCATAATGCTATATATTAAATCAATATCATTTAGAAAATATTTTACCAAGGCATTCCTTATGACCAGGGGTTTTAGGGAGACACAGCCGACGCTCTGCGAAGAGATGGCATTGATGGAAGGGATTCAGGCCCTTAAGCTAGCCCTGGGCCCTGAACTCCTCATCCTCACCCACCATTACCAACGCCGTGAGATCGTGGCCCTGGGGGACTACCGGGGCGATTCCTTCGGCCTCTCCCAAAGGGCCGCCGCCAACCCTGAGGCCCGCTTCATCGTTTTCTGCGGGGTGCACTTCATGGCAGAGAGCGCCGCCATCCTGGCCCAGCCTCGGCAAATCGTGCAAATCCCCGATCTGAAAGCCGGGTGCCGCATGGCGGACATGGTGGACCTGGAGCAGGTGGAAACAGCGTGGGGGGAGTTAGTCGAAGTCATCGACGGAGAGACCATGGTTCCCATCGTCTACATGAACTCCGACGCCACGCTCAAGGCCTTCTGCGGTCGCCGGGGCGGCCTGGTCTGCACCTCCGCCAATGCCCCGGCCGCCATGGCCTGGGGCTTTGGTCAGGGTGAGAAAGTGTTCTTTTTCCCGGACCAGCACCTGGGGCGCAACACCGGGAACCGGCTGAAGCTTTGGCCGGAGGAGATGATCGTCTGGAACCCGGAGAAGCCCCTGGGTGGCAACCGGCCGGAGGATATCCGCCGGGCCCGGCTTATCCTGTGGGACGGCCACTGCCATGTGCATACCCGCTTCCAAGTGGAGCACGTCGTGAAGATGAAAAAGGCCTACCCGGACGCCAAATGTGTGGTACATCCCGAATGTACCCAGGAGGTGGTGGCTCTGGCCGACGCTTGCGGCTCCACAGGCTTCATCGCCAACTACGTGAAGGAGGCGCCCCCCGGCAGCACCATTATCGTGGGGACGGAGATCAACCTGGTGAGCCGTCTGGCCCTAGAGTTTCCCGACCGGGAGGTTCTGGAGCTGCACTATTCCCTGTGTCCCAACATGTTTAAGATCGATTTGGCCAAGCTTCTGTGGACCTTGGAAAATCTGGGATCGGTAAATGTCATCACTATCCCGGAAGACCTCAAAGCCGAGGCGCGGCTGGCCCTACAGCGCATGCTGAATTTATCTACGTAAGGGGAGGAGTTGAATGATGAGCAAGACCATTCAGGAGATCAATGACAAGATTAAGCAGGGCCGGGCCGTGGTCTGCACCGCCGAAGAGATCATCCAGGTGGTGAAGGAAAAAGGACTGAAGCAGGCCGCGGCCATGGTGGACGTCGTGACTACCGGCACTTTTGCCCCCATGTGTTCTTCCGGGGCCTATTTCAATGTGGGTCACGCCACCCCCAGGATAAAGCTGGGCGGCGGTAAAGTCACCCTGAACGAGGTCCCCGCTTATGCCGGTTTTGCCGCGGTGGATATCTTGATGGGCGCCACGGCCATCCCGGATGACGATCCCCGCAACAAGGTCTTTCCAGGCAAGTTCGCCTATGGCGGGGGGCATGTGATCGAAGACCTGGTGGCGGGCAAGGACGTGCGGCTCACCGCCGCAACGTATGGCACCGACTGCTACCCCAGGAAGACCCTTGATACCTGGATCCGCCTGGCGGATATGAACGAGGCGGTGCTGTTCAATATGCGCAACGCCTATCAGAATTACAACGTCGCGGTGAACCTCTCGGACCGGGTTATTTATACTTACATGGGCGTACTCCAGCCTCGGATGCGGAACGCCAACTACTGCACCGCGGGCCAGTTGAGCCCTCTTTTGAACGACCCCTACTACCGGAGCATAGGAGTCGGCACCCGCATCTTCTTGGGAGGCGGGCAGGGCTTCGTGGTGAGTCACGGCACCCAGCACAACCCCGGGGTGCGCCGCTCTGAGCTCGGCCTGCCCCAGGTGCCGGCCGGCACCCTGGCGGTGACAGGGAATTTAAAGACCATGAGCCTCAAGTGGCTCAGGGGCGCTTCGTTCACCGGCTACGGGGTCACCCTGGCCGTAGGCCTGGGCCTCCCCATTCCCATTTTGAATGAGGAAATCTTGGCTTTCACCGCGGTAACCGACGCTGATATTACCGCGCCGGTGGTGGATTACAGCGAGGCTTATCCCAACGTCAAACCGGAGATCCTGGCGGAGGTGACGGTGGCCCAGCTCAAGACCGGGGAAATCGCCATCAACGGCAAGAGAGTGATTACCGCCGGACTCTCTTCCTATACCCGGGGCCGGGAGATTGCCCTCATCCTCAAGGCCTGGATCGAGGCCGGGACCTTTCTCTTGACAGAACCAGTAGCGCCGATGCCTGCGTCTGATTCCGGGTACCGGTTCAAGCCCCTCACGGAAAGGCCCTGGGAGGGTTTGCCAGGAGCCGTCTAAGAACCGGGATTTTTGTTGCCGAGAAGGATATTGTCATGTCGAAAAAGAAAGTGGTGCTCAACTTCCCGCCCCATCTCATTGATCAGCCCATCACCTATCGGCTGATTGCCGAGCAGGGGTTGAAGGTCAACATTTTGCGGGCCCGTATCACCCCCAAGGAATGGGGCAACATGGTGGCGGAGTTGAATGGCGACAAGGCCAGGGTGGAAGCGGGCCTGCGTTTTTTGGCGGATTTGGGCGTTGAGGTTGAGTTGCTGGCGGAGGAAGTCAGGTGGCGGGAAGACCGCTGTATCCACTGCACGGCCTGCCTGGCTCCCTGCCCCACCCGGGCCCTTTACGTGAACCGCGCCACCATGAAGGTGGGGTTTGATGAAGAAAAGTGCATCGCTTGTGAACTCTGCCTGAGGGTGTGCCCTTATGGGGCCGTTGAGGTCGCCGCCGGGTAAGGCAGGCCGTTCCTCGGGAAACCGGCATACTACCGCTTCCTCTGAGGGCTCAGAAGCGCTCTGCCTGACACGATAATCGTGCCTTTGTCAGGCCAATCGCTGGTCGCTGGTTCTCCTGAAAGTTAATATTCCTGCCCCTCAGGAATTTTGCAAGGCGGCCCTTGATATCCATTAGTTCGATGCTATACTATTATATATTAATTTAGTATACTATGAAGGAGCGGACGCATGAGGTTCCTCGGCTTGGCTTTGGCCTTCAACAATTATCACGAAAAGAGACCCGGCGCTGCCTCTTCGCCAACCCCAGTAAATAAGGAGAGTGAGGTTCACTCATGAGCCAGGTTCAACCCCTCATTCAAGATGATATGACCCCTGATGCGGTAGAGTCCGGCAAACTTAGGCCTTCTCTGGCTGCCGAGGTCGGTGAACGTAGCGGCGCCGCACTGAATCGCTGTTACCAGTGCAAAAGCTGCGGCAACGGCTGCCCCTTTGTGCAGGCTATGGATTATACCCCCAACCAGGTGCTGCGCCTGGTGCAATTCGGCATGCGCCAGGAAGTTCTCACCTGCAAAACCATCTGGGTCTGCGTGGGCTGCCACACCTGCTCCAGCCAATGTCCCATGAGCATCGACATCGCCGCCGTCATGGACACCTTACGGTTAATGGCAGTCGAAGAAGGCGTGGCCATTGGCAAAGCCAACATCATTGACTTTCACGAAGAGGTGCTCAGGTCCCTGGAGAAATACGGCCGGGCCCACAAGCTGGGGATCATGCTGGGCTACAAACGGCAGACCGGCCGCTGGCTGAAGGATCTGGACGTAGGCCTGAAGATGCTGGCCAGACGCAAGCTGGACCTCATTCCCTCACGGGTGCGTGACGTGAAAGAGATCGCCGACCTGTTCACCTGTTACTGGAGAGAAACGGCATGAGCGACGTTCACCAACAGGATTTCTCTTATTTTCCGGGCTGCTCCCTGGCCACCACCGCCGCGGAGAGCAACCGTTCCCTGATGCAGGCGGCCCGGATCTTAGGCCTTAACTTAATTGAACTGGAGGACTGGAACTGCTGCGGTTCTTCCTCGGCCCAAACCATGTGCAAGAATCTGAGCCTGGCGATGGCGGCCCGGAACCTGTCCCTGGCCCCGCCGGGACGACCCTTGGTGGCCATGTGCCCCCGTTGCCTTCACTACCTGCGTTCGGCCCAGGAATGCCTGAAGGCCGATCCGCAGACCCGGGAGGACCTGGAAGCCAAGTGGGGGCGGCCCATTCCCACAGATCTGGAAATCATGCACTTCATGGAGGTCCTGGTACGATATGGCCTGGACCGCCTCAAGGTCAACGCCCGCCGAAGCCTGAAGGGTCTGAGGTTCGTCCCCTATTACGGCTGCACCCTGGCGCGGCCGCCGCGCCTGGCCAAGGAGAAATATTTCCAGGGCGAAATGGAAAACATCCTCACGGCCCTGGGGGCCGAGGCCGTGCCCGACGCCCTTATGTACCGCTGCTGCGGGTCGTTTCTCTCGGCTACTGATCCGGAGATTGTCACGCCCCTGGTTCAGGAGATAATCGGCAGCGCCGCGGCCGCCAAAGCTGACTGTCTGGTCACCGCCTGCGCCATGTGCCAGCTCAACCTGGAGATCCGCAATACCAGCAAGTCCAAGATTCCCATCTTCCACTTCTCTGAAATCCTGGCCCTGGCCTTGGGAGCCGACGATTACGAGGAGTGGTTCGTCCGGCATCTGGTGGACCCGCGACCTCTGATCCAAAAACTGGCCAAGGCGGCTTGAGAATTTGTACCCGACGACTTATTATTGAAAAAAACCTAGGTTGAGGTTAGAAACCGTCAACCGGTTCCCGCTTCCGAGTTATGCCTGAGAAGAGAGGCGCCACTCATCAGCAAGTGCCGATAAGGATCGGCGGTTTCTTGGCAGTCTGCCTGGTTGCCTTACTGGCCATGGGCGCTGGCGGTTGCAGCGGCGACCCGGAACAAGCAAGGGTGGATTTTTCCAAGACGCTGCCCGTGGCCCGACCCACACCTCCCTCCGGCGAGGCGGGCATCCTCCGAGGGGCGGTGGCGGCCATGATCTCCCCCCGGGAGACCTTTATCCACTACCGGCAGCTTCTGGCCTATGTGGCCCGCAAGGCGGGAAAAAACCTGGAATTCGTGCAGCGTAAGACTTATGGGGAGATCAATGAGCTCCTGGGGAAAGGCGAGGTCGACCTCGCCTTTATCTGCTCGGGGCCCTATGCCTTGGGCAAAGGCCGTTACGGCTTCGTTCCCCTGGCCGTCCCGGAGGTCCAGGGGAGAACCTTTTACCAGTCTTATCTGATCGTTAACCAGAACAGCCCCTTTCATAGCCTGGAAAGCCTAAAAGGCCATTCCTTCGCCTTCTCCGACCCTGAATCCAACAGCGGAAAACTTGTCCCCACCTTTTGGCTGGCTGAATTGAACGAACGTTCCGAAACTTTTTTCAGCAAGGTCATTTACACTTATAGCCATGATAATTCCATCATGGCGGTGGCCCGGGGCTTGGTAGATGGGGCGACGGTAGACGGCCTGGTGTGGGAATACTATCAGGCCACCAACCCCGTCTTCACCTCCAAAACCCGAATCATCAAAAAGTCTGAGGCCTTCGGCATCCCGCCTCTGGTGGTTTCCCGGCACCTTCCCGAGGCAGAGCGGGAGCAGCTTCAAGAAGCCTTGTTAAGTATGCACCGGGACCCGGAAGGAAGGAAAATCCTGGCCGAGCTTCTGATTGAACGCTTCCTCCCTCTTCAGGACGCGTGGTATGAGCCCATTCGGTCCATGCAACGGCATCTGGCCCACCTCAAGGAGCAGCCGCATGCTCCTTAGCCTTAAAAGCAAGCTGCTGGCTTCCATTTCGGCCATCGTGATCCTGACGGGCCTGGCCATCGCCGGCATCGTTACCCAGAGATACAGCGGCGCCCTGCGCCAGGAGATGATGGGCCAGTCGGAGTACCTGGCCCACGCTATTGCCCTGGATGCCGCCGACCGAATTTTCATCAACGACCTGGTCGGGCTCCAGAAGATGCTGGACCAACAGCGCCGAACCCATCCCGGCCTCGCCTATCTGTTTATCCTTAAAGATGGACATGTCATCGCCCACACTTTTGAAAAGGGCATGCCAGCCAGCCTATTGGAGGTCAACCAACCGATTTCTCAGGTCCAGCCCGGCTTTCGGCAGGTCGTCTCGGAAACGGGGAACCGCTACCTGGATACCGCTCTACCTATCTTTGAAGGGAAGGCAGGAATCTTGCGATTGGGTTTTTCCGAAAGCCATTATCGGGGGCAGTTGGTCAAACTCTGGGTGGAGATCGGCATCATAACCTTAGGACTCCTGGTGTTGGCGTTACTGGGCGGCCTTTTGTTTGTCCGTCGCATTACCAGGCCTCTCGCGGCGCTGGTGGCGGCCACGCGCGAGATTGACCGGGGAGAGCCGCATATCCGGGTGGAAGTGAACGGCAACGATGAAATTGCCACCTTGTCGACTTCCTTCAATCATATGGTGTCCCGCCAGGAGGAGTATACCCGCCGTCTGGAAGAGCAGACCCTGGAGCTGGAGCGGGCTTATGAACAGGCCCGGACCGCCTGCCAGATCGTCCAGGAAATGGGAGCGCTTTATACTCTAAAAGAGATGGGCGCCTTTTTACTGAAAAAGCTCCAAGACGTCCTGCGTTGCCCCCACATTGCCCTGCTGCTCCTGAATGGCGTTCAGGATACGCTCTTTGTGTTGTCTGCGGGGGAAGTTGTCACTATCTGCAGAGATCCTCAGGTGGTCCAGGCGGCCCAGGACGCCCTGGAGGGTTCGACTGCCACCATTTTCCCTCGGGAACTGGCTCAAAAGCTCCCGGTTATCGCCCGGGATTTCTTCATTGCAGAGCATCGGACCATCATTCCCTTCACGGACAATCACATTCGCGGTGCAGCCGTCATCGCCTGTCCGGACGGCTTCCACGGCAGTTCCGAGCAGATTCAGTGGGTGGGGCTGGTCCTGAAACAGAACGCCGGGGCTTTGGGAAGGGCTATTTTATATGAAGAGGAGATGGGCAGCCTCAAAGGCCGGGTCGAGGCCCAGGCCGGTTTCGGCGAAATCATCGGCAAAGACCCCAAGATGCAGGTGGTGTATAAGCTCATTGAAGACGTGGCCTCCTCCGACGCTACCGTCCTGATTCAGGGCGAAAGCGGCACCGGCAAGGAATTGGTGGCCCGGGCCATCCACCGCCTAAGCCTCCGCCAGGCCAAGCCCTTCGTGGTAATCAACTGTGCGGCCTACCCGGCGACGTTGCTGGAAAGCGAGCTCTTCGGACACGAAAAGGGGGCTTTTACCGGCGCGACCCGTCAAAAGCCGGGACGTTTTGAGCAGGCCAGCGGCGGCACGGTATTCCTGGACGAGATCGGCGAAATTCCTGCGCCGGCCCAGATCAAACTCTTGCGGGTATTGCAGACCCGCAAATTTGAACGGGTGGGGGGAGAAAAGACCCTGACCGTGGACGTGCGGGTCTTGGCTGCCACCAATAAAGACTTGCTCCAAGAAGTAAAAAAGGGCAACTTCAGGGAGGACCTTTTCTATCGTCTCAATGTCATCCCCATTGTGCTCCCCCCGCTTCGGGCGCGCCGAAACGACATCCCTATGCTATCCCTCCACTTCTTGCAACGCTTCGCCGGCCAGCAGGGTAAAGCGCTGCCGGGATTCAGTTCAGAAGCCATGCGTCTTATCCTGGAATACCCCTGGCCGGGAAACGTACGGGAGCTGGAAAATTCCATCGAGCATGCCGTAGTTCTGACTAAAGGCAGCCAGGTTGAAGTCTGGGATTTGCCTTCGGGCCTGCGCGAAGGGATGGGGACGCCGCCCACCATAATGGAGCGGGAACTCCAGCACGTGATGCAGGTCCTTGAGGAGTGCGGCTGGAACAAGAAACAGGCGGCCCGGAGACTCGGCATCAGCCGCAATACCCTTTACGCCATCCTCAGGCGCCATAACATCGGCACCTCCAGGCCAGTTACCCACTAATTTTTCTCCGTCCAGAAGGGTGTTCACCTGTCTCATGGTCTTTGATGTGCTCAATTTTTGCGCACTTATAACTATATGAATCTACTAATAATAGCTAAGAAGTGTGCAGGCGGTGTCTTTTTTCGTGAGGAATACTGATAGTCCTTCCATCCCTTCCCTCTTCCTCAGGTTATTGATCCGGACTTGAGCCAAATTCCCTTTTGCCCCTTTATTTACAACCTTTTCCTGGACTTCCCCTGCAGTCGTTCCTCGATGAATTCTCCTGTAAATTTAGTTAAAGGCAACTCTGGCCCTGTTTTTGCTTTTAAGTCAGGCAGTACCCTTAAACGACTTCCATATTGAGGCCCATGCATGATGAAGCCTGCAGTGGCGGTATTGGCTACCGATAAGGAGCAGTGCCGAGAGATCAGCGCATTATTGCGGGCCTCTGGTTACCCGGTGGTTTCCTTGCACTCCTTTGAAGACCTGCATGAGCAAATCCGAGGGGTCTCGGTAAAAGTGCTGCTGGTGGATTTGGACAACGCGGTCGTGGATAATTCTTTCTTCCGCAATATCAAAAAGCGGCAACCGGGGTGGTCCATCTTGACCCTTTCCAGCGCA
>JBAZKX010000048.1:0-10011 GCA_041650575.1 Desulfobaccales bacterium | reverse complement strand
GCCACCAGGGCCACCAAAATCCCCGATCCCAGGTCTGGCTGCTTGATAATCAGCGCCACCGGGATCATTACCAGGAGGCCGGGGACGATGAGGTCCTTGAGGCGCATGGACTCGGTCTGGGGCCTCCGGCTGAAGTAGGTGGCCAGGGCCAGGATGATGCCGATTTTGGCGAGTTCCGAGGGTTGAAAGGAGATGGGGCCCAGGGCCAGCCAGCGCCGGGAGCCATAAACCACCTTGCCCCCGAACATCACCGCCACCAGCATGAGGATGCTGAAGATATAGATGGGATAAGCGAGCTTCTCCAGGTGCCGGTAATCATAGATGAGGGTCACGAATAACAGGCCGAGACCCACGGCCAGCCAGTAGAGCTGCTTGACGTAGAGCGCGGTCCCCTCCCCCCGGTTGTACCCGGCGCTGTAGAGGTTGACGATGCCCATGCCGCAGATGATCAGCACCAGCGCCAGGAGCAGGTAATCAAAATTTTGGACTAAGCGGCGATCGAACATATAAAGACGGTTTTCAGTTTTCGGTTTTCTGTTTTCGGTTGGCGCTGTCCAGCATATGTCGCAATCGTACCGGGGCATCCTTCGGCTTTCTGATCACTGACCACTGGCCACTGATAACTGCCTACGTCTCCACCCGGTGATTCAACGACTCCTTCAAGGTCTGCTGGTCGGCGTACTTGATTTCGCCGCCCATGGGCAGGCCGTAGGCGATGCGGGTTACCTTGACCCCCAGGGGCCTCAGTTCCTGGGCGAGATACGTGGTGGTGGTCTCGCCTTCCAGCGAAGGGTTGAGGCCCAGGATGACCTCCTTGATGCCTTCCTTCATGACCCGGTCCAGGAGTTCCATGCTGCGGATATCGTCGGGGCCCACGCCCTCCAGGGGCGAGATCAGGCCCCCCAGGACGTGGTAGAGGCCCTGGAACCAGCCCACTTTCTCCAGGGCCAACAGGTCCCCCGGTTCGGCCACCACGAGGATCTGGCCCTGGGCCCGGCCCGGGTCGGCGCAGATGGGACAGAACTCCTGGTCGGCGAAGGCGTAGCAGCGCCGGCAGAGCCTAATCTTCTCCTTCAACTCCATCAAGGCGTGGGCCAGTTCCAGCACCTCGGCTTCCGGCGACCGCAGCAGGTGCATGGCCAGGCGCGCGGCGGTCTTTTCCCCCACCCCGGGCCATTTGCTCAGACCCGCGATTACCCTTCTCAAGGCCGCGGGGTAGGCATTTCCAGACATGGTTATTCCTTAATAATAAAGCTATCAGCTATCAGCGGTCAGCTTTCAGCAAAGAACAAAGAAGAAATCTCATCTTCCGGGTTATAGCTTGCCGCCTTTTATTTAAGTCAAGGAGTTAATTTTAGCTGACTGCTGGAAGCTGATAGCTGACAGCTAAAACAATCCCGGGATTTGCATACCCCCGGTGAGTTTGGCCATTTCGGCGGCCATCATCTCTTTGGCCCGGTTCAAGGCCTCGTTCACCGCGGCCTGGATCAGATCCTGGAGCATCTCCACATCCTCGGGGACCACTACTTCGGGGTCGATCTTAAGCGACAGCAGTTCCTGGCGGCCGTTGACCACGGCCTCCACCATGCCGCCGCCGGCCTGGGCGGTTACCGTGCGATTACCGATTTCCTCCTGCATCGCCATCATCTTGGCTTGCAGCTTCTGGGCCTGCTTCATCATCCCGCTCAAATCTCTCACTCAGGTTCCTCCTTGCCCGGGGGGTTCGGGAGCCATTCGCCCCCGAAAATCTCCAGGGCTTGTTGCTGGAGCTTCTTCATATCCAGGGGCTTTCTGGGGGCCGCCGGAGCCTTTTTCGGGGTTTTAGGCGCCTCCACTTCAAATTCCACGGTAGTCTCGGGGCCAAAAAAGCTCCGGGCGAACTCCCGCAGCCGGGCTTCGTGGTTAGCCCCATTGGCATTCCAGGGCCGCTTTATGGCGATCTTCAAGCAATGGTCCGACATCCCCAAGAACCGGCATTGCGCCAGTTTGCCGAAGAGGGGGGCGTCTCCGCTTGCCTGGACATGGTTCAGGAAGGCCTGCCAGCGGTCCGTGGGGCCGGCGTCGGCCGGCAGGACCGGGGCCGGGGGCGCCGGCACGGCCGACGCGGCCGGTGCGGCCGGAGACGTGATCGCGTCAACCGCGGCCTCGGGTGCGGAGGCCAGCCGCGGCCCGGTTTCCAGGCGCCGGGCCAGGGCCTCCAACCGGGTCAGCCACTCGCCCAGGGGCAGGACCGGCTCCAGGTGAATCACCCGGAGCAGCAGGACTTCGAGGGCCAGCCGGGGGTTGGGGGATTTTTTCAACTCCTCTTCCCCCTGGAGCAGGACGCTCAGGAGGTTGTGCAGGTGGACGGCCGGAACCCGGCGGGCCAGGCGGGTGAGTTCGTCCCACTCGGTGTCGGCCACCGCGGCCAGTTGCCGGGCCTCGGGGTGCAGGCCCGCGACCAACAGATGCCGGGCGTAAAGCATCAGCTCCTGGTAAAATCGCCGCAGGTCCTGGCCCTGATTATACAGTTCCTCGATCAGGTTAAGGAGGTCCGGCCCGTTCCGTTCGATGATGGCCTGAAGCGCCCCCAGGAGCGCGCCCCGGTCGGTTACCCCCAGGATGCGGGCGATTTCCGCGGCGCTGACGCCTTCGCCCCCGAAGGTCACCACCTGGTCCAGAAACCCCTGGGCGTCCCGCAGGCCCCCTTCCGCGGCCCGGGCCACCAGGGCCAGCCCCTCGGGGTCGATCTGCCAACCCTCCTGCTCAGCCAGCTTGGCCAGATGCGCCTGGATCATCCCGGTGGGAATCCGCCTGAAATCGTAGCGCTGGCAGCGGGACATAATGGTCACCGGCACCTTGTGGGGCTCGGTGGTGGCCAGGATGAAGACCGCGTGGGCCGGGGGCTCCTCCAGGGTCTTCAACAGGGCGTTAAAGGCCTCCTTGGTGAGCATGTGGACTTCATCGATGATATAGACCCGGTACTTGCCCTGGGTCGGCATGTACTTGATCTTTTCTCTCAGGTCCCGAACTTCGTCGATGCCCCGGTTGGAAGCGCCGTCGATTTCGAGCACGTCCAGGGAGGAGCCGTTGGTGATCTCCTGGCACAACTGGCAGGTGTTGTCAGGGTGCGGGGTGGGGCCGTTGACGCAATTGAGGGCCTTGGCCAGGATGCGGGCCACCGAGGTCTTGCCGACCCCCCGGGGGCCGTTGAAGAGAAAGGCGTGGGCCACCCGGCCGGCGGCCAGGGCGTTCTGCAGGGTGCGGGTGATGGGCTCCTGGCCCACCACTTCCTCAAAGGTTTGGGGACGCCATTTCCGGGCCAGAACCTGATATGCCATTAAAAGACCGTTTTCTGTTTTCGGTTTTCAGTTTTCGGTTAGAAGCCTTAAGGACCACTTTCCATTTTTTTCGGAATTGTGTCAAGAGAGCGATTTCTTCAACCGGGAGAGCTTTCCTGGAACAGATTCAGGCGCCGAAAACCGGCACGAGAAAATCAAAAACCAAATTACTTGGCGTTTGGGTTATTCTCCCAAATCCCGAAACCGTTATTTTCCAGATCAAGGCACACTGCGAAGTATCCCATGGCGGGCACGGCCGTTTTGGGAAAGCACACCTTGCCCCCCAGCTTCGTGACCTTGTCCACGTATTCATCCACGGACGGCACGTCAATATACATGGTAATCTGCTGCTGGGGGGCTTGCCGTTTCATCATGCCGCCGTTAAGCAAGCCCATCTCGCCCGGTTCGGCGCTGGTGGTAATTGACCAGTACTCCATGGGAGTGGGACCGGTGAATTTTTCAATCTTCCAGCCAAACAGCTCGCCGTAGAATTTTTGGGCCCTTTCGACATCATCCGCGGGAATTTCAAAGTGAACCACGGTAAACATAGCCAGTCCTCCTCTTTCTCGAAATTAAAGAAAAAGTAGGTACGGCTGGCTGCAAGTGCAAGTCGCACGGCCGCGGCTACCAGACATACGGGATGAAGCGATATTTCACCCGGGCCATATACTCCTTATAGCCGGGCAGTTCGGCTTGTAGCACCCGCTCCTCCTGCACCGCTCGAAAGGCGAACCCGATGAGGAAGATCAACCCCATGAGCAAGCCATACCAGGACCCCAGCATGAGGGGGGCGCCGGCCGCGAAGGGAATGCCCGAAGCATACATCGGATGGCGCACATAATGATACGGCCCGGTGGAGATCACCGTTTGCCCGCGCTCGGTCTGGACGCGGACGGCCGGCGACGCATACGGGTTTTCCCGAAACGTCAGGAAAAAGAGGTAGAATGAGGCCAGCATCAGGATTGCTCCCGCCACCCGGAGCCAGTCCGGCACCTGCGACCAGCGGAAACGGACGGCATCGAGTCCCATCAAGGCCATCCAGGCCAACAGGAACACCTCCAGAGCCACCAAAAAGACTTTATCCCAAGTCGGTTCCCCGGGTTTGCCGAAGCCGGTCATACGCTCTTCGAGCAATCCAGGGTCGTGCCTGAGCAGCCAGCGGGCTAAGGCGGCATTGGCGCCGAGGAAGAGAATCAAGAAGGCCCACCCCGCCGGCCAAAAAACAGTGCCGGCCGGAAGAAACAAAGCCAGGGCGAAAACCACAAAAAGAACGGCAAATCCCAGGAGCAGTTTTAGATTGACCGTCATGAGGGTTTTATCGGGTAACCGGCTGCTGACTGCTGAAACTGGCGGAGAGAGAGGGATTCGAACCCTCGGAGCACTTATTAGGCGCTCACACGATTTCCAATCGTGCCCCTTCAGCCTCTCGGGCATCTCTCCGCGTGGGTGAGTTCAGGAATTCCGATGTCGTAATATAGAATAAAGATCTGCTCGTCTCAAGGGCCGGATGGCCGGCACCCCATATAATTTTGCTCTGGTTTCCAAGCTAGCTGCTTCTGCTCCTCCGGGAAAGGCATTATACCCTTCCGCCGCATTAATGCAACCAGAGGAGAATAACCCTCTTCGCCTCTTGCCCTTTCGCCCCCAAAAAAATGGCGGAGGGGGTGGGATTCGAACCCACGTGGGAGTGATTAGCCCCCAAGTCGATTTCGAGTCGACCCCGTTACGGCCTCTTCGGTACCCCTCCGTAAAGACGGTTTTCTGTCTTCCGTTTTCTGTTAGGACGGGGTTGCCTCGCCCCCAAGAGGGCGGGGAGACGCCGCCCCTACATCATCATCGCCGTGCTTTAAAAAACTCTTGCAGCAGGCCGCGGCACTCCGCCTCCCGGACGCCGCCGGTCACCTCAATACGGTGGTTGAAGCGGGGGTCTTCGGGGAGGCGGTACAGCGATACGCAGGCCCCGGCCTTGGGGTCCGGGGCGCCGAACACCAGGCGCCGCACCCGGGTGTGCAGCAGCGCTCCCAGGCACATAATACAAGGTTCAATGGTAACATAAAGGCTTACCCCCGGCAACCGGTAATTCCCCGTAAGCCGCGCCCCGGCCCGCACCGCCAGAATCTCGGCGTGGGCGGTGGGGTCGCATAAACCGATGGGCTGATTGAAGGCCCGGGCCAGGACTTCGCCCCCCTCCCCTACCAGCACCGCGCCCACAGGGACCTCCCCGGCGGCCAGGCCTTCCCGCGCCTGGGCCAGGGCCAGCCCCAGGTAATAACTATCCGATTCCATACCTCTATTATAAAGCGAGTAGGGGAAAAAGGGGGATCAGGAATCACAAAAAAGGCAGGGCCACCTGCGGCCCTGCCTGGAGATTAGGCTGGTTGGGGATTAATCCGGGTTAGGCTCTGGATTTCCTGCGATACCGGAGCAGCCCCAGCCCCACTATTCCGGAGCCCAGGAGAATAGCCGAGGCCGGGATGGGAATGGGGATCATATCAAGAGAGGCATTGAAGCTTGTAGTCCCTGCCACTTGCTGGGTTATCGTAACCACCTGCGTTAATGAAAATGGATTGACCGTTAATTCGGGGCTTGTTAACGATCCACCAAAGGCCACCGGCCCATAGGGTCCCAAAGTGCCAATCAGTCCTGCAAGCGGCGTCCCAAACAGCGCATTGGCGTTGTCATAATAGGCATCGTAAGTAATGTTACCAACAGTTGTGCCACCTATCGCCATGATAGCCTGGCTATTGGCGCCGGGAAGGTTGAAACCCACCTCGCTAAACATGAGCTGGAGAAATCCTCCGACAGGACCGGTAACATCAACGGAGTTGAGGTCCATGGCCGCATCCAAGGGGCCGCCGATATTTGGCTTGGTAATCCCGGTGGTGACATTTAGCACCCAGACTCCAACCGGGCCGATGAAAGTAACTGCTCCCACAGCGGGGTTGAAATCCAGCGGGCTCCCGTCAGAAACAACTATCGCAGGATTGACAGTACCATCCCACAGGCTCAGGGTAGCAAGGGCATGCGCCGCGGGGGGAAATGCCACCATTGCGGTCATGAGCAAAATTGCCATGATTGATAACAATTTTTTCATATCATCTCCTCTTCCCGAATAGGTTTTGGCGCCAACACCGCCCAAGAGATTAGATTCGCCGGTTTTTGGTGTACCTGCCCTTATTTTTCGGAATTCAAGGTTTGAATCGTATTGAAGACCAATAAAAAAACCGGATTGCCTCGTTCCAGGCAACCCGGCTGTCTTTCCATTGCTCTAGAAGACCCGTGGCTTTCCGTCCCCACCTCGCGATGGGTTTGGCGCATCTGTGACCATATATATAAAAGCAAAAAGTTCGCTTGTCAATAAAATCTTTTAAATAAAATGCAAATCTTCGAAAATAAATCGAAAATAAATTAATAAATATTCTAACTTTTTATAATCACTCATTTTTCGGCTTCCTATCCTGTATGCGGCCATCAGCCGGGGCACCCAGGTTCCGCCTGCTTTTTCGGTTTCCGGTTATCGGCTGGTTTTTAAAAAAGCAGTGGATTATCCAGAAGAGGATCAATAAGTGGGCGGATTTGAAAAGGAATTCCGGATTATCCGGCGGATTTCCCCGACTCTGCCGCGGCCAGGCCCAGTGCCCTGGCTTCATACTCCCGGAGGAGCTTAAGGGCCCGCTCGCCTTCGGCCAGAAAAATCCGGTATTGCTCCCGGCGCGCCGGGGCCAGGCCGGAACGGAGCAGGTCCCGGACGGCCTCCTGTTGGCGGCGGTGGTGGGCCGCCAGCAGCCGCAGGCGGAACACGATGATCTGGGCCAGGAGAGGATCATTGGCCCACTTGAGAAAGCGCAGGGCCTCGGGGAAATCCTCTTCCTCCAGGGCCGCCAGGACCAGGTGGCGGTAGTAGCTCGCAGGGAGCACCCCGGCGTCCGCCACCGGCCCGGCCAGCACCTGGCGCCCCAGGCGCACCAGCAGACCTAAGCCCAACATATAATGCCGAATTCCGTTGTTGGTTTCTCGTTAACCAGATTACGCCTTCTGGGCCGAAATGCCCGCGTCCACCATGTTGCCCAGGATTTCCCGGAGTTCCGGCAGGTCCTGGGTCAGCTCCTCGATACGGCTTTTGATTTCCCGGTAGTCCTGGTCCTGGCCGCGCCCAGCCCGTTCCAGGCTGTCGGTAAGGGAGCTGGTCAGACGCCGGTCCAGGCGCCAGAGGCCCGCGGCCGCGCCCAAAAGCTCCAAAAGCCCCGTGGTGATGTGGTGCCCGGTAACTTCCTGAATGGCCACTTCGGCCACCCAGCCGGCCATGCCGCCCACCAGCGCGCCGTTGAGGGAAAGATCTTTTTTGGCCATGATGTCTCCTTGATAGTTGCCAGAGGTCAGTGTTCAGTGGTCAGTGCTTTAGCGCTTTTGCCGCTGAGTTCGCTCACGTCCTTCTTTCCCAGGCGCTCCGCCAGGCGTTGGGTCTCGGCCAGCATCTTGCCGATGTGGCGGTCTTTTTCCGCCAGGCGGCGGGCCAGAGTGCGGTTTTCCGTCCGCAGGCGGCCAACCTCGGAGCGGCCCAGCCAGCCCCGGATCCGGCTCACCAGCACAGTCCCCCCGATACCCAGGGCCAGGCCCAGGCACAAGCCGATGAAGAAGTCCAGGGGTTTGATCTCCATTGTTAAAGACGGTTTTCAGTTTTCGGTTTTCGGTTTTCAGTAAAAAGAGATTATCGCCGTTTACCGTGTCAAAATATTAGCATTAGCACGAAGTTATGTCAATTTGGAGCAGGCCCCGAAAGGCGCTTGTCAAGGCGGGTCAACTCATGCCACAATAGAACTGCCAGCCCCTGAGGTTGACTTACCATGTGAGATGATTAATGACAAAGAGAATCGCAACCCCAGAGGTTGACGATTTTTACCGAAAACTGAAAACTGAAAACTGTCTTTATAGGAGACCCGTATGAGCGATATCAAGGCCATGTACCGCACCGTGATGGCGGACCATTTTCCCCCGGAGATGACCATCAGCTTCGGCGACCAGAAGCTCACCTACCGCAAGCGCACCTGGAAACTGCCCGCCAAAGGCGAGGTCATCGAGATGGGCCTGCGCTACGGGGAGAACCCCGGGCAGGAAGCCGCGCTTTATGAGCTGGTGGGGGGCCACCTGACCATGGGGGGGTGTCACTTTCTGGACCCCAATAACGGGTTGACCAGCGCCATCGATGAAGCGGCCATGGTCCAGGCCGGCAAACACCCGGGGAAGACCAACCTCACGGACCTGGATAACGGCCTGAACATCATCAAGTGGCTCCAGAAGAAGCCCGCTGCGGTGATCCTCAAACACAACAACCCCTGCGGCGCGGCCTGGGCCGACTCCCTGGCCGCGGCCTACGACAAGGCCAACATGGCGGACCGCATCGCCGCGTTCGGGGGCGCCGCGGTCTTCAACCGGCCCCTGGACAAGGCCACCGCGGAACTGGTCTCCCAAAACTATTTAGAGGTTATCGCGGCGCCGGACTTCGAGGCCGGCACCCTGGATATCCTGAAAAAGGCCAAAGATTTGCGCATCATCAAGGTGCCCAACTTCGGCCGCCTGCAGCACCTGATCCATAACCGCTTCGTGGATTTCAAGTGCCTGGTGGACGGCGGCATCATCGTGCAGCAGTCGCCCTTGAACGTCATCCAGAAAAAAGAAGACCTCAAGCCCGCCGCGGCCACCCATCAGGGCAAGGAATACCGCTGCGTGCGCCAGCCCACCGAGGCGGAGTACGAGGACTTGCTGTTCGGCTGGTGGGTGGAGCAGGGGATTACCTCGAATTCGGTGATTTTTGTCAAAGACGGCTGCACCGTGGGCATCGGCACCGGCGAACAGGACCGGGTCGGGGTGGCCGAGATCGCGGTGTTCAAGGCCTATACCAAGTACGCCGACGCCTTGTGCTTCAAGCGGTTCGGCATGCCGTATAAGAGCCTGGAACTGGAAATTCTCCAGGCCAAGCGGGACTCCTCAGACCAGACCGACATCGACGTGGCCACCCAGGAGGCCAAGGGCGGCCTCATCGGCGCGGTGATGATCTCGGACGCCTTCTTCCCCTTTCGGGACGGAGTGGACGTGGGCATCCGCCAGGGGGTTTCCGCGGTGGCCCACGCCGGCGGCTCCGTCCGGGACTATGAGGTCATCGAGGCCTGCAACGAAGCCGACCCCCCGGTGGCCATGGTGTTCACGGGGCAGCGGTGCTTTAAGCACTGAGTTTCGAGTTTCCTTCTGGGTCCTTCTGGGTCCTTCTGGGTCCCAAGTTAAACTTGGGACCCAGAAGGACCCAGAAGGACGGAGGCGGGAGAGGCGGAGTTTACCTTCCTATTTCTGTTTCGCAAATATCCTGTACAGCACCGCCACCGCGAGGGCGGCCCAGATTATCCAGGCGAACCACATCTTGCCCAGGCCAATGGTGGCGATTTCTTGGATCACCTTGAGCAGCGAGGCTGAATAAGGGATGAGGCCCAGGCCCACCAGAATGGAGGTGAACAACATCACCACCGCCACATCGATGAGATCGAGGCTGGTGAAGATGTAATAGGCGCAAATGGCCAAGACCACCAGGTAAATGATCATCAAGACCCCCTGGTTCCCCATAAGGGCCGTGGTCATCCCCAGCCACTGCTGAGGACCGGCCAGCAGGAAGGCCAGTTTAAGCAGGATGAGCGCCGCGAAG
>JBAZKX010000047.1:0-10039 GCA_041650575.1 Desulfobaccales bacterium | reverse complement strand
CCGCGTTTGCTGTAATCCTGATAAATCACGAAGGTGGTCATGATGTTGGAGACATTGGTGGCGTCCAGGATGGAAAAGCCGCCGACGGTCACCCAGGCCTCGATGCCGTGGGAGCGCTTGAGGATGGCATCGATCTGGTCCGAGGCCCGTTTGACCCGGGGTTGGGACGCGCCTTCGGGCAGCCGGGCCAACACCATGCAGTAGCCCTGGTCCTCGGTGGGCAGAAAACCGGTGGGCTGCAGAGTAAAACGCCAGCCGGCCAGGGCGATGAGGGCAATGAACACCAGGACCATAGCGCCGGTGCGCGCCACCATCCAGCGGATGAGGACGACGTAAGCGTTCTCCACGATGGCGTAAGCCCGGTTGAATCCCCGGTAAAACCAATTGGGAGTCTTTTCGACCCGGGGGCGCAGCCAGAGGGCGCACTGGGCAGGCTTTAAGGTCAGGGCATTGAGGGCGCTGATAATGGCGGTGGAGGCGATGACCAGGGCGAATTGCCGGAAGAGCTGCCCGGTGATGCCCGGCATGAACGCCGCGGGCAGAAAGACCGCGGTGAGCACCAGGGTGATGCCGATGACCGGCCCGGTCAACTCGCTCATGGCCTTGATGGCCGCATCCCGGGGGGACAGGCCCTTTTCTATATAAAACGCGGAGTTCTCCACAATGACGATGGCGTCGTCCACCACAATGCCGATGGCCAGGATCAGGGCAAACAGGGTCATCAGGTTGACGGTGAAGCCCAGCAAGGCCATGGCCGCGAACGCGCCGATAATGGTGACGGGCACGGTGGTGGCCGGGACCAGCATGGCCCGCCAATTTTGCAGGAAGACCATGATGACGATGAGCACCAGGATGCCGGCCTCGAACAAGGTTTCATAGACCGCGTGAATGGCCTGGCCGATGAACTTGGTGGTGTCGTAATGAATGGCGTACTTCAGGCCCTCGGGAAAGGTCTTGCTCATTTCGGCCATGGCCGCTTTGACTTCGTTGCCGACGTCGATGGCGTTGGCCCCGGGCAGGGAATAAACCAGGATCTGGGAGGATTGCTTGCCGCTCAAGCCGCCGAAATTACTATAAAACTGCTGGTCCAAATCGACCCGGGCAATATCTTTCACCCGCACCAACTGCGCGGTTTCTCCGCGGACGCTTTTGACGATGATATCTTCGAACTGCTTGACGTCGGACAGCCGGCCCAAGGCGTTGACGGTGAGCTGATAGACCTGCTCCGGCGGTACCGGCGGGGCGCCCAATTGCCCCGCCACCACCTGGAGGTTTTGCCGCTGGATGGCATTGACCACATCCAGGGTGGTCAGATTGTAATACTTGAGCTTGTCGGGGTTGAGCCAGACCCGCATGCTGTAAGGCCCGGCCCCGAACACTTGGACCTGGCCCATGCCCGGCAGCCGGCCCAGCGGGTATTGCAGGTTGATGATGGCATAGTTGGAAAGGTAGGTGGCGTCGTAACGGTCGTTGTCGGAGTACAGGCTGACCACCTGCAGGATATTGGTGGAGACCTTGCGGACGGTGACGCCCTGTGACTGCACCTCATTGGGAAGCTGGGCGGTGGCGCCGTTCACCATGTTCTGCACCAGGGTCAAGGCCGCGTTGAGGTCGGTGCCCACATTGAAGGTCACGGTCAGGGTGTAATTGCCGGAGCTGGAACTGGTGGACGACATGTAAATGGAGCCTTCCACGCCGTTCACCGCCTGCTCGATGGGAATCCCCACCGTGTTGGCGATGATCTCGGCGCTGGCCCCGGGATACCGGGTAGTCACCTGGATAGTGGGCGGCACGATTTCGGGATACTGCGCCACCGGCAGGACGAACAGACACACCAGCCCCAGAATGATGGTGATGATGGCGATGACGTTGGCGAAAATCGGCCGGTCGATGAAAAATTCGGAGATCATGGGGCAGCTTTCTTCAACTGTCCGCCCGGCGGCGTCGTCGGCTTCTCCGCCTGCGGCAGCGCTTCCTTGACGGGAGTGACCTGGTTGCCCGGGATGGCCTGGAGGAGACCGTTGGTGATGATCCAGTCCTGGGACGTTACCCCTTCGATGATGACCACGAGGTCCTTCACTTGGGTGCCGAGCCTGACCGCCCGGCGCTGGACCACGTTCTTATCGTCCACCACCAGGACGTAGGGGCCCAACTGGTCGTAGCCCACGGCCACCTGGGGGACCAGGAGGGCAGCCTTGTCATGGGTCACCGGCGCTTGGATCCTGGCGTACAACCCCGGCAGCATCATGCCCTTGGGATTGGGGAAGACGCCCCGGAGCGTTAAGGTGCCGGTGGTGGCGGTGAGGCTGATGCTGGCGAAGTCCAGGTAGCCTTGGTGGGGGTAGCCCTCCTCGTTGGTGAGACCGAGATAGAGGGGGACGTTCCGGCGAATAGCTTCGCCCACCGATTCCTTGGTCGCCTTGGTGACGTCCAGGAGATCCCGCTCATTGATAGTGAAATAGACGTACAGGGGATCGATCTGATCGACGTCGGCCAGCAGGGTGGCTTCGCCGGCGCCCACGAGGTTGCCGGGGTCTTTCAAGCGGCGGCCGATGCGGCCGTCAAAGGGCGAGGTGACCTTGGTATAGCTTAAATTGAGCTTGGCCAGATCACGCTGGGCCTCGGCGGCCATGACCGCGGCCTTGGCCGCATCCCTTTGGTAGAGCCAGTTGTCCACATCGGTTTGGGCCGCGGCCTTTTGAGTCACCAGTTTCGAGAACCGGGCGTACTCGGTCTGGGCGTGCAAAAGTTTGGCTTTCTGGGAGAGGATGTCCGCCTCGGCCTGCTTGAGCTTGGCTTCATAGGTGTTTTGCTGGATCAGAAAGAGCAATTGCCCTTTTTTCACCCGGTCGCCGTCTTTGAAATAAACCTGTTCCAGGTAGCCTTCCACCCGGGCCTTCAACTGCACCGTGTTGATGGCCTGGGTGGTGCCGGTGAACTCCAGGTAATCGGTCACCGGCTGGGTCACGGGCTGGCTGATGGTGACCTTGGGGGGCGGCGGCGGCGCATACGCGCTGCGGTCGCCGCAGCCCAGGAGGAGCAGAACCCCGCAGAGCGCAACCCAGCCGGTAAGTGTCTTCTTCCTGAATGACCTTGGCTCTTTAGACATCATTTCCCGAACTCCCAGTGGTGATTCCATTCGGCGCCTATATCTTCTCAATTACCAATCAGGAGGCCGGATGAGGCTCTTGGGCTGCTCCGGCGCTGGCGCCGCCTGACCTGCCGGAGTCAACAATTTCCCCCAATTAGTGCGTTTCTCCATGACTTCACGGGTCGAGGCGGGCACAAAATCCTGACCCTCCCGGATTTGCCAGCCGCCGCCCAGGGCCCGAAAGACCCCCACCAGGTTGCTGGAGATACTGCCTTGGGCGCTGGCCAGACTATCCTGCGCGCTTAAGAGAGACTGCTGCGCGGTCAGCACGGTGGTAAAATCCGTGATCCCCTCCCGATATTGCAGAACCGCCAGGTTCAGGGATCTCAACGCGGCATCGGCGCTTTCTCCCAGAAATTTGGCCTGCTCCTGGGTTTTCAAAAAAGCGATGAGATTGTCTTCAACCTCTTTCTGGGCCGTGAGCACCAGGTTCTGATAAGTGATGAGCAACTCCTGGAACTGGGCGTCCTGGAACCGGACGTCATTGGTGATTTGCCCGTAGTTGAAGATATTCCATTGCAAAGTCGGCCCCATGGAGCCGGCCCGGTTGCGCCAGTTGAACATGTTGGCCAGGGTAGCCTTGCCCACGTCGGTCGAGAGCATCCCGAAGGTGCCGCTCAAAGACAAAGCCGGGAAGAGTTGGGCTTTGGCTACGCCGATCTGGGCGCATTGGGCCGCGGCATTGTATTCGGCCGCCCGGATATCCGGCCGGCGGCGCAGCAGGTCTATGGGGATGCCCACCACCACCTCGGGCGGTGGTTTGGGGATCACCGCATTACCCTTCATCAGGTCCGCCAGGTTATTCGGCGGCATCCCCAGAAGGACGCAAAGGGCATCTTTCGCCTGGCGCAACTGGGTTTCGAGAACCGGAATCGTGGCCTGGGTGCTGGCCAGGACGGTCCTGGCCTGCTCCACGTCGCGCTCCGAGGTGGTGCCGCCCGCGAACCGGGCCTCGGCGATTTGCAGGCTTTCCCTCTGAGTCCCAACGTTTTCATTGGCGATAATCAGGCGTTTTTCCAGGGTTCGAATCGCAATGTAGAAACTCGCCACGTCGCCGGTGAGACTGACCAGGGTGCTGTCATAATTGGCCACGCTGGCCAGCAAACTGGCGTCCGCGGACTGGATGGCCCGCCTAAACTTGCCCCAGAAGTCGAGTTCCCAACTGGCCGTCAGGCCCACCTGGGCTTGAAACAGGCTGAGGCCGCCGAATGACGCGGTACTCGGCCCCGTAGTGGTGATGAATTCGCCGGGGCTGATGCGTTGTTTTTGCAGTTGGCCGGTGGCTTGTTGGGTTTGCGGATAGAGCTGGCCGGTGGCGATCCCCAGTTGGGCCCGGGCCGCCAGGACGCGGACGCCGGCAATCTGAAGGGTCAGGTTCTCCCGGTAGGCGGTATCGATGAGCTGGTCGAGGGCCGGGTCTTTGAAGACCTTCCACCAGTCTTTCTGGTCCTCATAGGTGGTGTTTACCCGTTTGTCCGCGGTTTCCAGCCAGGTCTGCTCAAATTTGACCGGCGGCCGGGAGTAGTCCGGTCCCACCATGGCGCACCCGCTCACCAGGCCGGCTAGGAGGGCGGCGGCCAGACCGGCCCGCCCCAGTAGTCCAAAGCGGCTGAATAGGCCCGGAATCATGCGCTGCCGTCCACCAACCGAAAGAGTTCCTGGGAAACTCCGGCCCGTTGCCCCTGGTCCAGAGGGGACAGTTGCAGCAGCTCCAGCAGCCAGAGGCCGTCCACCGCCAGGGAAATGACCGCGGCGCGTTCAAACTTCAGACCGCAGGTGCCCAACCTCGCAAACCAGTCCCGAAAATACTCCCGCACCGGGTCGAGCAACTTGGGATCATTGGCCGAGGCGGCCAGGAGGCTGGCGCTGAGGCGTTTGGTTGCTTCCGCGTCGGTGAATGACGCCATCAGATAGGCCAGCAGCTCGCGTTTCGGACCCTCCGGCAGGCTCATGGCGGTCTCGGCCTGTCGTTCGGCGAACCGCTGCAGCAGCCGGGACACCATGGCTTCCAGGAGCGCTTCTTTGGCAGGAAAGTGGTAGATCAAGCCTCCCTTGCTGATGCCGGCCTGCTCGGCCACCGCCTCCAGGGTCATGTGCGCGGCGCCGACGTTCAGGACCAACTCTTCTGCCGCGTCCAAAATGACCTCGCGGGTGCGCGGGCGGGGACTCATCCTCTGCCATCCTTTCAGGTATACTGACTGGTCGGTATATTAGATGAACGCCGGAAGGGCCGTCAAGTTTTTTTTAGCATTGAACCATAGTTCCATGATTATGGCAGGCAACCGCGGCCTTCCAGAAAACCGATAATTATTCCGGTCAGTTTCAATCCGGGAAGTTTTTTCCGGGTCCCACAAAATGCCGCCGTTGCCTTGACAGTCAAAGGACCGGTTATTAACTGATGAATGTTTTATGGGCGGCTCTTCTCTTCCCACGCGGCCGGGCGAGGTTCTGCGGGCCGTCCGGATTAGGGATGCAGGACCGCGCTTTGCCTGGCCCGGCGGCGACGATTCCGGCCTAAAGGAGCACAGCATGACCACCTATCTGATCATCGGCAGCGGCGTGGCGGGCAATGCCGCGGCGGAAAATATTCGCAAATACGATCCGGAAGGCAAGATCGTTATCCTTTCCCGAGAGAACCGGCCGTTCTATTATGTGCCCGGCCTGCCGGAGTACCTGGCCGGAGAAAAACCGGGAGATCACCTGATCATCCACCCCCTGGGGTGGTACGATCAACACCGCCTGGACCTGCGCCTGAACACCCGGGTCACCGGGATCGACCCCGGCCGGAAGATGGTCTCGACCGAGAAAGGCGATAATTTCCTCTACGATAAGCTTCTCCTGGCCACCGGCGGCCGGGCCTTTGTACCGCCCATCCAGGGGGCGGACAGCCCCGGGGTGTTCACCTTGAAGACCCTGGACGACGCCGACCGGATTAAACAAAGGGCCGGGGCGGCCAAAACCGCGGTGTTGATCGGCGGGGGCCTCCTGGGTCTGGAAGCGGGCAACGGCCTGCGCAAGCTGGGCCTGAAGATCACCGTGGTGGAGTTCTTTCCCCGGCTCCTGCCCCGCCAGATGGACGTCGCCGGAGCCGCCATCCTGCAACGCCAGATGGAGGACATGGGCTTTTCCTTTCACCTGGGGGCCACAACCGAGAAAATCGCCGCCGGCCCGAACGGGCTTCAGGTTTATCTCAAAGGCGGCGACAAGCTCGAGGGGGACCTGGTGCTGATCTCCGCCGGAGTCCGGCCCGATCTCACCCTGGCTCAAGCCCTGGGACTGGAGGTGGACAAAGGCGTCAAGGTGGATGACAATATGAAGACCTCCCGGGAGGACATCTACGCGGCGGGGGACCTCATCGAACACCGGGGGCGTCTGTACGGCATCTGGCCTGCGGCCCTGGAGCAGGGCAGGGTGGCCGGCGCGGTCATGGCGGGCCAGGCCGCCACTTACGGGGGCACCCTGCCGTCCAATGTCCTCAAGGTGGTGGGGATCGACCTGGTGGCCGCCGGGGACATTGACGCCGACGGCAAGCTTGAAGCCATCGTCCATAAGGATGAGGCCAGGAAGACCTACCGCAAACTGGTGGTCCGGGACAACTTTCTGGTGGGGGCCATCCTCCTGGGCGATATCCGGGGCAACGCCGAAATCCAGCTCGCCATCAAGAACCAACGGGACATCAGCACCCTCAAAGAGGACCTGGCCCAGGAGATATTCGACTTCAAGCGCCTGGCTTAAGAAGAGTTTCGGCTCAATGAAGTAAAAGAATTAATTTGCAGGCAACAGGAAAACCGAACTAAAGGAGCGCCTGATGGAACTGCCCGTGTATATCACCGTGGAGGAAGTGCAACGCGTCTGCAAGGCCCTGGGCCTTAAGGACTGGACCCGACTGACGGAGGGGAAAGTCTCGCCCGAAGAGGCCAAGGTGATTCTGAAAGAAGTCAACGTCGAGGGCATGCCGATCCCCCTGGAGAATTTCGTCACCGGCCTGGAAGTGGAACTGGAGCACGGCACCCGCTTCTCTGATGCCAACGTCACCAACAACCACCCCATCCTGACGGGCAAGATCGTCCTGGCTCACTTGAAGGAGACTATGGACTATTACCAGCGCCTGGATGTGGCCGAACTGGAGGGCGACCTGCTCAAAGCCGTTAAGGCCAATAACCTGGCCAAGGCTGCGGATAAATATCGGAAACTGCTGCAAGCCAAACTGGCTCTGGCCCAGGCCGAAGCCGGGAAGGCTTAAGTAAGGAAAGCTTGGGGGTAGGGTCGATTAATCGGGCCTAAATGGCCGGGGGCTGACCCGGCAGCGGATCGGGGCGGCCGCACCAGCCCCGCTTACCCCTGAGCAGTCACCCCCGCGACCTGGAGCCGGCGTGCCAGGCCTCCTGCCGCCCGACGCGCTGGCCAACCTGACGAGTCCGCCGCGGCTGCCGGTGCCTTCGCTGGGGGACAGACTTCTTTAACCGTCCAGGGTCTGTTCCACTACCTTTTGCAACTCGGCGATCCGCTTCTGGATGGTCGCCAGTTCCTGGGTCAGCATTTGGGCCCGGCACCACAGGTCCGATATTTCCTCTTCCAGGGTGGCATAGGACCTGGCCGCCGGGATATCCCACCACATGGCCGGACCGTAGCCGGGTAACCCATACTCGCCCTCTCGGCGAGAGCGCGACCCCCGGCTGCTGATCTCGATGGACCCGCGGCGGTACGGTCTCGTCCACTTGAAACCTGTCATACCCTCATCCTCCCGGAGTATGAGTAAAGCACCCGGTTCGGGCCTGAACCGGCCCGTCCGCACTTATCCCAATTATAGCCCTATAATTAATGGCTTTTGACGCCGTTTGTCAACCGGAAATTTTTAACCCGTCTTTCCGGGATGCCGGCCCGCCACTGGGGCGGGGCCGGCGATTTTCTTCGCCGGTATGACCGGCTCGCCAATTCTCTTGGCAGATAACCGAAAAATAGGATATAAGCATTTAAGAAATAAAGCAAGATGGTAAGTTACCTATGAGATCGACTTTTTGGAGTAAGGGATCTACGTTGAAGTCCTGTCTTGGAGCTGTCTTGGTGGCGGCGATCGTCTTTTTCCTGGGGTGCCAGGCCAAGCCGGTGCCGTTAAGCGCCGGCGCCCAGGCCTTCAAGAAAGAAGTGAAAGCCTGCCTTGACAAGCTCTCCGTCGACCTGGTAGCGCCGATCACCAAGCGTGACTTGAACGGCATCAAATCCACTTTGCAGCAAATTGAGCCCCAAGCCGTAAAGTTATGCCGGATGTGTCCTTTCAGTATCGGCGTCTTGAATCGTTACGGTGAGACTATGGCGATATATCCTCCCAGGGAGATCACCAGTAATTTCTCTAATTATGAATTGGTGACCAAGACCGTTAATACTAAAAAGATACAGCAGCAGAGGTTTTACTTACAGGACGGCGCCATCCTCTATATTATTTGCGCCCCTATTATCGGTGCTGACCAGGTGATCGGCCTGGCCGCCATCGCCATCAACGCCGAGGAAGCCAAACAAAGATGGGGGATTACCGAGAAAGAATTCCTGGCCTTGAACTTTAATACCTGATTCCCGTTTGGCGGCGCGGCCGGAAAACCCGAGAGGGCGCTTTGGCCGGGCGGCCAATAGCCTTGCCTCAGAGAGGTTCCCCCGCGGAACTGGTGAACCGGGTGAAATATTGGTCCGCGCACCTGCTCAATAATTATGCAAACAGCCAGAAACCCGGGGCATGGTTATCATATCGAGGTGAGCGGCGACCGCGGCAAGCACGTCACCTTTGCGGTCTCGGGCCGGGTCGCCCTGGATAATCTCGAAGCCTTCGATGCCGAAGTCCAGGCCCGCCTTGGCGAGATGATCCCCGTCCGCCTCACCGTGGACCTGGCCGGGGTCGCCTATCTGGACAGCGCCGGGGCCCTGGCCCTGTTGCAACTGGAGAGCGCCTCCCGGCGCCGGTCGGTGACCTTTGAGTTCATCAATCTCACCGACAAGGCCCGGGGGATCATGGGCCTCATCGACCCTCAGGCCCTGACCGTACCGCCGCTGATCACCGAGCGCCGCACCGGCTCTATCCTCGAACAGATCGGGGACGAAACCCTCAAGGTCCTCAACGACTTCAAGCAAGTGGTGATTTTCCTGGGGGAACTCCTGACGGCCCTGGTCTACGGCCTCTTCCATCCCGGGTCGGTGCGCTGGGATGACGTGGCCTTCTACATGAAACGGGCCGGCGTGGACGGGCTGCCCATCGTGGGCCTCATCAGCCTGCTGCTGGGCCTCATTCTGGCCTTCATGTCGTCTCTGCAGCTCAAGCAGTTCGGGGCCAACATCTACGTGGCCTCCCTGTTGGCCATTGCCATTGTCAAAGAATTGGGACCGATCATGACCGCCATCCTGGTGGCCGGCCGGTCGGGATCGGCCTTTGCCGCCGAAATCGGCACCATGATGGTCAACGAAGAGGTGGACGCCCTTACCACCATGGGGTTCAGCCCGGTGCGGTTTCTGGCCGTGCCCAAGGTCCTGGCGACCATGATCGTGGTGCCCCTGCTCACCCTCTATGCCGACCTGTTCGGCATCCTGGGCGGGGTGATCGTGGGCGTCATGGGCCTCGACCTGACGGTTTACACCTATCTGAAGGAGACCCAGAGAAGCCTGTCCCTGCTGGATATCATCACCAGCCTGATCAAGTCCGGGGTGTTTGCGGTGTTGATCTCGGGGATCGGCTGCCAGCGGGGCTTTCAGGTCCGGGGGGGCGCCGAGGCGGTGGGGTCCGCCACCACCTCCGCGGTGGTCGCGGCGATTTTTCTCATCATTGTGACGGATTCGGCCTTTGCCCTGGTGTTCCAGTATCTGCACATTTGAACCCGGGGCACGCCGGATAACGCCGGCCTAAGG
>JBAZKX010000046.1:0-10054 GCA_041650575.1 Desulfobaccales bacterium | reverse complement strand
GCGTTCGAGCTCCTCGTGGGCCTTCCGCAGGGCCTCCTCCACCCGTTTGCGTTCCGTGGCATAGCGGATGGCCCGCAGCAGCAGACGGCCATCGGCTTCACCCTTGACCAGGTAGTCTTGGGCTCCCCGGCGCACCGCGGCGAGGGCCAGGGTCTCATCATTAAGGCCGGTGAGCAACACAAAAGGCACCTGGGGGGCCTGGGCCTGGGCCTTGACAAAGGTCTCGAACCCCTGGCTGTCCGGCAAACCCAGGTCCAGGAGGACCAGGTCGATGCCGCCTTGGGCCAGGCGCTCCACCCCCATGGCGAGACTCGGCACCCAATCGATGACAAAGCTCCAGCTTCCGGCCTCGGACAGCTCTTCCCGGATCAAGCGGGCGTCTCCGGGATTATCCTCTATCAGGAGAATCTTTAAGGCCTGATCAAACACGACGTTTACCTCGGCGGCAGCATGACCACCGTTAACCAGAAGTTTTCGATGGACTTGACAACCTCGAGAAACTGGTCCAGTTCCACCGGTTTGGTGATGTAGCAGTTGGCGTGCAGGTTGTAGCTCTTGATAATGTCCTGTTCCGCCTTGGACACGGTGAGGATGACCACGGGAATGCGCCGCAGGTCGGGATCTTCTTTAATCTCGGCCAGAACTTCCCGGCCGGTTTTCTTCGGCAGGTTCAGATCCAAAAGGACCAGGTCAGGGCGCGGCGCCTCGGCATACGGCCCTCGTCGACGCAGGAAGGCCAGGGCCTGCACCCCATCTTCCACCGTATGCAGATTATTGCGGATCTTGCCCTCTTTGAGGGCCTCTATCGTCAGGCGCACGTCGCCCGGGTTGTCTTCCACCATCAGAATCTCAATGGGTCTGCAACTCTCTTTGCTGATTCCGGTCATTTCTGGACCTCCTCCGGGATACTGAAATAAAAGGTGGAGCCTTTGCCGGGCTGTGATTCCACCCAGATGCGGCCTCCATGGCGATTGACGATCTTTTTGCAAATGGCCAGGCCGACGCCGGTGCCGGGAAACTCCGAGCGCGCATGCAGGCGTTGAAAGATGACGAAAATGCGGTCCTGGTGTGCCGGGTCGATGCCGATGCCATTGTCCCTGACCGCGAACACCCAGTCATGGCCTTTTTTGACGGCCGAGACATGTATCTGCGGCATTTCAGAGCCCCGAAACTTGATGGCGTTGGCCACGAGGTTCTGGAACAACTGGATGAGCTGTACTTCATCCCCCCGCACCACGGGCAAGGGGTCCAGGAAGATGAGCGCGCCGCTCTCTTCCACGGCTTTCGCCAGATTATCCCGGGCCTGTTTGAAGACCGTGTTGCAGTCGATGGGCACGAAAGGCTTGCCCCGGGTCCCCACTCGGGAATAGGCCAGCAAGTCGTTCAAAAGGTTCTGCATGCGGGTGGCGCCTTCAACGGCAAAGCCGATGAACTCATCCGCGTCCTGATCGAGCCGACCCTGGTAGCGCCTGGCGAGAAGTTGCGTAAAGCTGGCCACCATCCGTAACGGTTCCTGCAGATCGTGGGAGGTGACATAAGCAAACTGCTCCAGTTCCTGGTTGGATCGGGTCAGATCTTCGGCATATTTCGCCAGTCTCTGTTCCGCCCGCCGGCGCTCGTCCAGCTCGACGGACAGACGCACATTGGCATCGTGCAGCTCCGCAGTGCGGACCGCCACCTGAATTTCCAGATCATCTTTAGCCCGGCGTAAGGTCTCGGCGGCGCGCTGGATCGTGTGGAACAAGGGGGGGATCGACAGGACCCCGGCCAGCATGAAAATCGAAATGGTCAGGGCCACCGAATCATCCAAGAGATCGGTGGGGGTTGGGTTCCCGGCCAGCAATTGCCCGAGAGAGATCAGACGGCGGATGGACTGGAGGCAAAGCGCTCCGGCTATCAGGGACCAGGCGGTCCGTCCTCCGGTGACCCGGATCAACTTCAAAGCAAAAAAGGCCGCGGCCAACTGTATCAGCACCGCCGCTATTTGAAGCGTTGCCGAGCCGACTATGCCTAAATTTCCTTCCATACAAATATTGGTATCAGGGATTGTAACAATTGTCCATCGGGAATTTTTCGCAGTCCGCAAAAGGCTGGCTGGATCTTTTCGGGGGAATCGGCTTGATAGAGGGGATATCCGGTGCCCGGCGCGGCAAACGTGCCCGGCCAAGGAATACCATCAGGCGGGCCGCAGCCCGCCTTTCTCAGGTAATCTTAGGTTTACAAGGCGTTCAGGGAGAGGAGGGAGGATCGATGTTTAAAAAACGAAACAGCCAAGAGACTCACTTAGCCTGCAGTCCACGCCTCGCGGGGGAGGAAGTCATCCCCCCCCGGCCGGGCCGCCAGGACCGGATGTTGATGGGAATATTGCGGCTTTTCGATGACCACTTGCTTACCCAAGCCTTGATCCGGGTTAACCAGGAGCGGACTCATCATATTGGCGGTCATCTCCCGGGGCCGACCAGGGGGGATGGTCAGGGTCACGAGGACTTGCAGGTCCTCGGGACTTTCAGCCCGGAGTTCTTTCATGGCGTTCGAGCAGTTTTTCAGGCGGTAATCGGGCACCAAGGTGTTGGGGTCGGTCACGATGAAGGCCAGGGAGGGATCTTCCAGGCATTGGAGATATGAAAACAGTGAACGAGGGAGATCAGGGAGCAAGGCGTAACGCTGGTAATCGGGAAATCCCGGCAGACCCGAGACAAAGGAAACTATCTGGTTTTCAGGCACCTGAAGGCGGCCGAGGATTTTAGATTCGACCGAGACGCAAGGCGAACCGGGACGGGTCGGCCGCAGCGCGGAGCGCCTGGCCACCGTGTCTTCCAAAACCTTGCCCGCGGGTTCCACGTCTTCGGGGTTGAACTTGGCCGCCTCCAAGTTCTCATTGATCAGGCGGTTAAAGATTTCTTCTCTCAGGACCACAATGTCCGCCGGCGCCTCAATCCCCAGCCGGATCTGCCGGCCCCGGACCTCGAGCACCACCACCCGGATATTTTCTCCTACAATGATGCTTTCGCCAATCTTGCGAGTGAGAATCAGCACGGTGTTACCCCTATCGGATGAGCAAAGTCAGAGTTAAACATCGGTCAGTCGGGAGTTTAGCGGGTACCTTCCGGACCCAACCGTGAGTTGCTAGCCTCTAAATCCATTGATTATTATTGCAATTTCACTGCCATAAACCCCATACCGGTCTAACTATTTTCAGGTGAAAACTTGCGGCGCCATAACCGGCGCGGCTGCCTGAAAGGCTGGGATTGCCGCAGGTTAACGCGAAAATCTCGCCGGCCGCGGACCTGGAATTGCTGCGGGACCAGGAGCTAGGTTTCCCCCGGCGGGGACGCCTCACGCCGTTTCAGGGTGCGGGGTAAAAAAATTTTGCCGCCAGGTGCAGACATCTAATCATGAAAATCCTCCTCAAACCTAGCCATTCTTGATTTTTAGCACCTTGTCGACGGGCTCAGTGTTTGAACTATGAACCATTACTTGGCAAAAACTAGGTTTCTGAGACCAGAGATTGCCCTAAGCGGCTTGCTAACCTCCGGCCCGCAAAGAAGAAGTTATGAACCCGGGGAGTTCCCGTCGCGCTACGAGAGCCGTAGCGGGAGATCTCGGCAGGGCTCTTCTTGAAAATTATCCTGCTTCGGGATATGGTTATATAGTGGTACGTCAATTATCCTCCAGCGTGGGGGCGGAGCAACTGGCCGGCGCTCTCTCCCGGGAACCTCAACAGGCCTATCTTCAGGGCCTGACTCCCGGAGCCGGGGCTTATCTTCTGGCCCGGTTCTTTCACCGCATCCAGCGCCCGGTGCTCCTTGTCACCCCCAATGTCAATTTTCATGAACATTTTTTTAAGGACCTGACCTTTTACCTGGGCAGCGAGGCGGTCCGGCCCACCGGCCCGGAGTCCCGGGTCCTCCTGTTTCCGGCCCACGAAGTCCTGCCCTTTCGGGAACTGAGCTTTGACGCCGACGTCAGCAGTGCCAGGCTGGGCGCGGCTTATGTGGCCCTGACGGCCAGGGAGCCTTTTTTCATTGTGGCTCCGGCCCTGGCTCTGCGGCAGAAGCTGCCGCCGGAAACCAGGATCAGAAACCTGCTGGCCTATGTGGTGCCGGGAGAGGAACTGGCACGGCCGGACTTTCTGCAACACCTCCTGGAGGGCGGCTATGAGCGCCGTCCCGTGGTGGAGGAGCGGGGCGAGTTCAGCGTCCGGGGCGGGGTCATCGACCTGTTTCCGCCCCTGTACCCCCAGCCGGTGCGCCTGGAGTTCTGGGGGGATGAGGTGGAGTCCATCCGGCTCTTCGACCCCGCCAGCCAACGGTCCCAGGCCTCCCTGGATGACCTGTCGGTGCTGCCGGCCAACGAAGTGGTGCTGGATGCCGCGGTCAAAGAGCACGCCCTGGCCGGTCGCCGCCGCCGCCAGGACCCCGAATTCTGGCATCAGGTGAACGAAGGCCGCCATTTCCCCCGCATCGAACGCCACCTACAGGAATTTTACGACCAGCCCCCGACCCTCTGGGACCTCCTGCCCCCGGACACGGTGGTGGTGGAATGGGATCCTTTGACGGTGGGACAGGAACTCCAGAAGCTGGAAGAAGCCGCGGCGGGGGAACCCCAGGGTTGGCTGGATCAAACCCCCTGGGAGGATCAGCGCCGCCGTTTTGCCCACATTTTCTGCCCCTCCCTGCCTTTGGGGCACCCGGACCAAGAACGCGATATTACCTTTCAGGTGGAAAAAAATGATCAGTTGGCCGAGGAACTGGCCCAGGCCGGCGGCGAGGCCGGCCGGCTGATCCCGGCCCTGGCGCAGCGCCTGGAGGACTGGCGCAATTCCGGGTTCCACCTCATCCTGGTATCCTTGAACAAACACCGGGCCGAACGCCTGGCCCGCCTGCTGTCCGAAGAAGGCCTGGCAGTGGAGTTTATCCCCGCGCCCGCCTGGGAGGCTGGAAACCGGGTGGAAATCACGGTGGGCGAATTGACCGGGGGGTTCCGGCTGCTCTCCGAGGGTTTGATCGTCCTCACCGAAGACGAGGCCCTGGGTTTCCGCCCGGAAGGCCGCCGCCGCAAAGCGTCGCTGCCCCTCCAGGATCTCACCTCCCTGGCCGATCTGGCGGAGGGTGATTACGTGGTCCACCTGGACCACGGGGTAGGCATCTACCGGGGTCTGGTCAAACTCACGGTGGGCAGCGAGGTCAACGACTTTTTAGACCTGGAATATCAGGGCGGGGACCGCCTCTATCTCCCCGTGGACCGCCTTAACCTGGTGCAGAAATACCTGGGGGTGGAAGGGGTGAGCCCCCGGGTGGAGCGCCTGGGGGGCAAATCCTGGGAGCGGGCCAAGACCCGGGTCAAAAAGGCGGTGGAAAAGATCGCCCGGGAACTGGTGGACCTTTATGCCATGCGCCGGGTCCTCCCGGGGCACCATTTCTCCCCGCCGGACCCGGTTTACCGGGAGTTCGAGGCCACCTTCGAATACGAAGAAACCCCCGATCAGTTGCAGGCCATTGCCGACGTCCTGGCGGACATGACCACGGACAAGCCCATGGACCGCCTGATCTGCGGCGACGTGGGCTACGGCAAAACCGAGGTGGCGGTGCGCGCGGCCTTCAAAGCGGCCATGGACGGCAAGCAGGTGGCGGTCCTGGTGCCCACCACGGTCCTGGCCGAGCAGCACTACGACACCTTCCGGCAGCGTCTGGCCCATTTCCCCCTCGAAGTGCGGGCCCTCAGCCGGTTCAAGTCGCCGGCGGAACAAAAACGGATTCTGGCGGACCTGGCCCAGGGCAAAGTGGACATTCTTATCGGCACCCACCGGCTGCTATCCAAGGACGTTACCTTTCGGGACTTGGGGCTGGCCATCATCGACGAAGAGCAGCGCTTCGGGGTCAAACAGAAAGAGCGGCTCAAGGAGTGGCGGCGTACCGTGGACGTCCTCACCCTCACCGCCACGCCTATCCCCCGCACCCTGCAATTGTCCCTGACCGGCTTAAGAGAGTTGAGCCTGATCAACACGCCGCCGGAGAACCGCCGGGCCATCCGCACCTACGTCTGCCTGCCCGAGGCCGCGGTGATCCAGTCCGCCATCCGCCGGGAACTGGTGCGGGGCGGCCAGGTCTTTTTCGTGCATAACCGGGTCAGGAGCCTCCCCACCTGGGCCCGGTACGTTCAAGAGTTGGTACCGGAAGCCCGGGTGGCCATGGCCCATGGGCAGATGGCGGAAAAGGAGTTGGAGCGGGTCATGGTGCGCTTTTGGCGCCGGGAGGTGGATGTCCTGGTGTGCACCGCCATCATCGAAGCGGGCCTGGATATACCGGCGGCCAACACCATTATCATCAACCGCGCCCATGCCATGGGGTTGGCCCAGCTCTATCAGTTGCGGGGCCGGGTGGGGCGCAGCCAGGCCCAGGCCTATGCCTATTTGCTGGTACCGGACGAGGCGGCTCTGTCCACCGAAGCCCAGAAGCGCCTGAAGGCCCTGATGGAATTCACGGAGCTGGGGTCCGGGTTCAGGATCGCCATGCACGACCTGCAGATCCGGGGGGCCGGCAACCTGCTGGGGCAGGCCCAGTCGGGCCATCTGGCGGACGTGGGTTACGAGCTCTATCTCCAACTGCTGGAGGAGGCTATTCGGGGATTCAAAGGGGAGCCCCTGGAAGAGGCGACCCCGGATCCGGAAATCCATCTGCCCGTGGCCGCGTTTCTCCCCGAAGATTACGTCCCGGACGTCCAGCAGCGCCTGGCCCTCTATCGGCGTCTCTCGGGCCGCCTGACCCTGGAGATGGTGAAGGATCTGGAAGACGAATTTCTCGATCGTTTCGGCCCCCTGCCGCCGGAAGGACGCAATCTGCTCGAAGTCGTCCGGGCCAAACACCTGCTGCGCCAGTTGGGGGTGAAGCGTCTGGATATGGCGGACAGCACCGCGCTGCTGCAATTTGCCCACCCGGAGCGCCTGGATCTGAACCGTCTCATCGACTTGCTCAAGAAGCGGCCGCAAATTTTCCGCCTGAGCCCGGATCAAACCCTGCGGATTCAGCTCCCGGAAAGTGGCTCAGTGCTTGAGCGCTTGCAAAACTGCTTGAAAGAAGTGGAGACTTTTGTTAAGGCACATATAGAGGGATAAGTCTATGACCAACCTGAAGGGGTGCTGGGTATTCGTCCTCGGGGCCGTTCTGTTGCAGATTTGCCTGACGGGACCGGGGGCTGCTGAAGTGGTGGACCGGATTGTCGCCGAAGTCAACAACGAGATCATCACCATGTCGGAATTACAGATTATGGCGAAAACCATTGCGGCGCAATCCGGGATCAAGTCCAAGGACGCCGAGAACCGCGCCATCCAGATCCAGATGCTGAATGCCCTGATTGACCGCAAGTTGGCTAAGGCCGAAGCCAAGCGCCGGGGCATTACGGTGTCGCCTAAAGAATTGGACATGGCTCTGGACCGCTTCAAGCAGCGCAGTAATATTCCCAATGACGAAGCCCTGGCCAAGGCCTTGTCCCAGGAGGGAATTTCCTTTAAGGAATTTAAACAGCAGATTGCCGATCAGATTACCCAGGACCGCCTGGTTGCGGTGACGGTGGGCACCAAGACCACGGTCAGCGAAGCGGAGATTCGCCGCATCTATGAACAAAGATTTAAGCAAGGCGGCTCCCAAATTCACCTCATCAGTGTCAGGATGCCCTTTCCTCCCGGGGCTACCCAAGAGCAGAAAGAGGAGATGAATCGCAAAGCGGACAGCATCCTCAAAGCGATCAAACAGGGGGAGTCCTTGACGGAGGCGGCCTCAAAACTCGGCCTCAACCCCTCAGATCTGGGCTTTGTCTCTCAAAGCGATTTAGATCCCCGGCTGGCCGAATACCTGGAAAAGCTGAAACCCAAGGAAGTTGCCCCGATAGAAACCCCGGAAGGCTATCAATTGATTCAACTGGTAGGACGCCGTTCCGGGGAAGCCCGCCCCTTTGAAGAAGTCGCCCCGGAGATCCGGCGCATCCTGCAGGAGCAGGAAATGCAGCGGCATTTTGGCGAATGGGTCAAAACCTTGAGGGAAAAGGCCCACATCAAGATTATGTTGTGAGCAGTGAGCGGTAAGCAAAGAGTGAGTGGTCAGGGAGTAAAGCGGGGTTCGGCGGCAGAAATAGCTATGAAAGAAAAACCTATAATTTCAGATATTTCTGGACTGGCCCGGCATATCGGCCAAACCGTGACCTTGAGGGGCTGGGTCTATCATCTGCGCTCCAGCGGCAAGGTGCGCTTCGTGGTGGTCCGGGACGGCACCGGTTTGGCCCAGGCGGTGCTGGTCAAGGGTAATCTGCCGGAGGAGGATTTTCAGGAATTTGATCGGCTGACCCTGGAATCCTCTCTGGCGCTGACCGGCCTCGTCAAGGCGGAGCCCCGGGCCCCGGGGGGCTATGAACTGGAAGCCACCGGCCTTACCCCCATCCACATCGCCCAGGATTATCCCATCTCCCCCAAGGAGCACGGGGTGGCCTTTCTCATGGACCGGCGCCACCTCTGGCTGCGGTCGCCCCGGCAGCAGGCCATCTTGAGAGTCCGGGACGAGGTCTGCCGGGCCTGCCGGGACTTCTTCCACGACCGCGACTTCGTCCTGGTGGACACCCCCATCCTGACCCCCACTGCCTGCGAAGGCACTACCAGCCTCTTCGAGACGGACTATCTGGACCGGGGCAAGGCTTATCTCTCCCAGAGCGGCCAACTTTACCTGGAGGCCGCGGCCATGGCCCTGGGGCGGGTCTATTGCTTCGGACCCACCTTTCGGGCGGAAAAATCCAAGACCCGGCGTCACCTGACGGAGTTCTGGATGGTGGAGGCCGAGGCGGCCTTTTATACCCTGGAAGACATCATGGAACTGGCCGAGTCCCTGGTGCGCACCGTGGTCCTGCGGGTCCTGGAACACCAGGAGGCCCAGCTCAATTTCCTGGAGCGGGATACCGCGCCCCTCAGGGAAGTGGCCGAACCGTTTCCCCGCCTCAGCTATGCCCAGGCCCTGGAGCACCTGAAGGAGCACGGCAAGGAACTGGCCTGGGGGGAAGACCTGGGGGGCGATGAGGAAACCGTAATCTCCCAATTGTTCCCCCGGCCGGTGCTGGTGCACCGCTATCCCAAGGAGGCCAAGGCCTTTTATATGGAGCCGGACCCGGAAGACCCGCGGCTGGCCCTGTGCGTGGATATGCTGGCCCCCGAGGGTTACGGCGAGATTGTCGGGGGCTCCCAGCGCATCGATGACCTGGATACCCTCCTGGCCCGCATCCGGGAACATCATCTGCCGCAGGAACCCCTGGAATGGTACCTGGACCTCAGGCGGTACGGCAGCGTGCCCCACGGCGGCTTCGGCCTGGGCATCGAAAGGCTGGTGGCCTGGCTCTGCGGCCTGCACCACGTCCGGGAAACCATCCCCTTTCCGCGCCTTTTGGATCGGCTTTACCCCTGACCGCAAGGACCGGCTTAGAGATCGTCGGATAAGAAAAGTCACGCGCCGCCAGAGAATCCCCGGAGGCCTAGAGCCTGCACCGCGATAATTCTCCAGTTAAGAGTTCCCGCCTGCCGATCATCTGCCTTAATTTCATTTTTTCTCTTTCTCTGACGAAACGTTATATAATCGGGACCACCCGGCCCAAGGCCCCGGCCCTCGGGGTGGGATTCAACTGGAGATACCATGCGACTGCGCAGCTATCTGATCCTGTCTTATCTGGCGCTCATTGCCATGTTGGGGGTCGGCGCCTGGTGCATTGACGTTTTCGTGATGCACGATCTCACCCGGCACGCCATCAACATCGCGGACCAGGCCGTCAATAAGGTCACTGTGGCGAATGTGCAGCATTCGGAAAATATTCTCACCCAGATCGGTGAATATGTCGTCAAGGACAAGGCCGAAGACGTGGCCCGGGAACTGGCCTATCTCTTGGGAGGGAAAAAAACCTACGATTACGCCAAGCTCCGGGCCAATACCCTGGTCCGGGCCACCGCGGTCCAACAGATTTACACCCCGCATGGTCCCGCGGGCTATACGGATTTATATGATAAAAACGGCTACATCCTGTTTCA